>CAZGRB010000026.1:0-16978 GCA_964527695.1 uncultured Ruminiclostridium sp. | reverse complement strand
TGCTTGAAGAGCTTTTTACCTACACGAAATTACAGAACGAGGACTATAAGCTGCAGACCGAACCTGTTGATATTGTTCGTTATGTTTCTTCCGCACTTGTTTCATTTTACAATGAGTTTCAGGAAAATGGTATTGAGGTACAGGCGGATTTTACAGATGAAGAGGTAATTATTGATTGTAATGCTGAAGGGGTACAGCGAATTGTTCAGAACGTGCTGAAAAATGTCCTCGACCACGGAAGTAAAACGGTTGAAATAACCTTAAAGCAGGAAAATGAAAGGGTTATTTTCTCTTGCTCAAATAAAGTTGATAATCCCGACAGTATTGATGTTTCGCAAGTATTCACACGCTTTTATAAATCAGACCCTGCCCGCACTCATTCGTCAACCGGGCTTGGACTTGCAATAGCAAAGGGACTTGCTGAACGTATGAACGGCGGTATGACGGCAGAGGTTGAGGGCGAGTGGTTTAAGGTCAGAGTGTGGATTGACTGCTGATATCGTAATGACTTGAACAAGATAATTTTATTGAGGCAGCATTGCCTCATCCCCTCGAAGAGCGCAAAGACTTATGATAGTCGCTGTCAAAAGTAACAAAGGCAAAAGCAAGCTCTATCAGAATAACCCTTGCGTACCACGTACCAAGTGTACCAAACGTAACAAGCGTAACGGTCTTGTGCCCCGTGTGGTACATCTGCACCGTTTGGTACATGGTACACCAACCTACTGTATAAAAGAGGAAACACGGGTAACATAGGTAATATACAACGCAGTAACGCAGAATGCGTTGCCTGAAATGTTGCTCCGCTGTTTCCTTTTCTGTTTCCCTGAGAGGTATGTAACAAAGCGGTACGACGGATAATGTTGCCTTGCTACTCCGAAAACCAGGGAGAGGTAAGGGTATCGTTCTTTAAAAGCAACCAAAATAAAAACAATCATCTATTGAAATAGTTGACAATATGTGATATAATAAATGTGAGTAAGGGAGGGAACAGGAGAAATGAAAATTAAAGATGGAAAACTTTTATATCACTTAACAACGTTGGATGTACTCGAGTCTATAATTGAAAACGGTTTGTTGTCAAGAGGAGAACTGAATACAAGGCAAATTAATTTTGTTGACACGGCAAATCATGAAATACTATTAGGACGAAATAGGCTTGGTCTTTCTAATTACGTTCCTTTTCATTTTCACATACATACTAATTATGATACTTATGTAAAAGATCATCACGACAAAGAATTTATATATTTATGCATACATAGAGACTATGCACGATTAAATAATTTTTCTATTCTTCCCATTCATCCTACATCAACAGAACAACCACAAATTTATGAATATGACGAAGGAATAAATCTTGTTGATTGGGACACAATGGAACTCAATAAAACTGATGATTTCCCTGATGGCGTAACTGAGCGTTATCGTACCCAAGTAAGAATGGCAGAATGTTTATCGCCTACTTCAATTCCTATATGTGACTTTCAATCAATAATTGTCAAAGATGAAGATGATGCTAAAATTGTTCGTCAATTATTTACGCAATATAGAATAACAAATCCACCATATATTAATGTAAGACCTAATTATTTTTAACTGAAAGGAGGATAAGTTGTGTTTAAGTTTGTTACAGGCGATTTATTACAATCGGATGCATACGCATTGGTTAATACCGTTAATTGCGAAGGCTATATGGGCAAGGGAATTGCTTATCAGTTCAAATTAAAGTATCCTGAAATGAACAAAGAATATATAAACAAATGCAAAAGAAACGAACTTATCCCCGGAAAGCTACATTGTTACAACACGGGAAACAAATTGATAATTAATTTTCCAACTAAAAACAAATGGCGTGAAAAATCAACGATGGATTATGTTACTTCTGGGTTAGATGAGCTCGTTGAAATAATAAATACACATAACATTCCTTCTATTGCAATTCCGCCGCTTGGAAGTGGTAATGGTGGTCTTATTTGGGCTGAGGTAAAAGAAATAATAATACAGAAGCTGAAAGTCATAAGCGAAAATGTTGATATTTATATTTATGAACCTTCACACAATCATAAAACCGTAGCGACAGCAGAGCCGCAATTATCATTGTCTGCGTTAATATTAATGAATATAAAATTTAATTTATCCAAAAGCAGATTTGACAAAATTGGTTTGCAAAAAACAGCATTTTTTATGAATATCCTTTCACGCACAGAATATTTCCATTTTCAAAAAGCGTCATATGGTCCTTTTGATTATTCAATAGAAGTTATATCAAAAAATATAAAAGAATTTCAGAAGTATCATAACGTTCTCACTACTGAAGAAGCGTACTCTATACTTATGCAAAAACTCATAAGTCAAACAACGCAAGAAAAATTGGATTTCTATATTCCGTTTATAAAACAAGCGGCTGACTTTACAAATCAGTTCAATACCACTGAAGACGTTGAGGGAGCTGGAACAGCATTATTTATCATTCAGCAAAACGAGTGTATCAGTTTACCTGACATCATAGACCAATTTAAGAAGTGGTCTGAAGATAAAGCTGCTCGATTTTCCGATACTGCAATAACTTCTGCTGTAATTGCACTTGAAAAATTCGGCTTCATAGAAAACACTTTTTTAGGATATAGCATTAAGTCAAAGGTGGCATAAAAATATGAATATAGCTGTTAAGTGCAAATGTGTGCTTAACAGCTTTTATTTTTATATCTCTCGTTGACAGCAAGCATCGCCTGTGTATAGACACAGGCCGTTTTTTATAAACTGCGCTTTCTGCCACTTCGTTGACAGCAAGCATAGCATTTGTCTATATACCGCCCCCTTTTCTCCGAAAATCGTCAGCGCAGACAGATACAAAAAACTTGTTGGGAGAACCCAAACCCCTTGACAGAAATCTCGCTTTCGCTCGATTGAAAGGCAGATGAAAAAATATTTTTCAGAAAAATAGTCGTTGTCCCGGAAACGAAACAACGACTATGATACAATTATAATTACAGGACGTTTTGAAATATTTTCGGAAAGGAGGTTTGCGGTAATAGGTGCGTAACGAAACGGATCTATTATAATAATTTTTCTAATTCTGCCAATAGTGTTTCTTTCATTTCCTTTAATTCTATATCAGAAGGACGGTTGTCATCACTGTACATTTTCTCCATAGGATACCACCATACAGGACCTTTTCCATTGTTACCGTAGCTCTCTATATCACCGTTTCTTCTCGGAAACAGATGCCAATGAAGATGCGTATCGCCATTACCTAATAGTTCGTAATTAATTTTTTCTGCACCAAAAGCATTAGATACCGCTTCTGCTACAACGGACATTTCCTCTAAGAATTTCATCTTGAATGTGTAATCTAACTGGAATAACTCTGTCTTATGTTCCTTGCAAAGAAATATGGCGTAGCCTTTAAAATGCTGATTATCTCCGATTACAACATATCCTGTTTCGAGTTCCTTTACGAAATATGGATTGCTTCCGTTTTTAATCATTTCAATTCTGTTGCAGATGAAGCACATACATAATCCTCCGACAAAATAGATTTAATTCAGTCTCATTATACCACATTTCCCTCGAAAATTCAATCATAACCGACAGGTGCGTAACAAACTGCACCCTCGCATTAGGACTTGACAAATTCCCCTCAATAAGATATAATCTTTTAAAGCGCTGAATTCTGTAAATTCCAGGTGGACAAATTATGCGGGTAACCGCATTTTCAAACCAAGAAAAGTCGTTTTCTACGGACGAGTTTCCACCTAACACGAGGCACAATTATCCGCACTTTAAAATCAGATGCAGTGGTATTCCGTCCAAGCGAAATATCATCCGAACCGAAGTGTCATTGATAAATATATCGACGAGGGCGTTACAGAAACTCAGACAGAGAAACGACCTTCTTTTCTCAGAATGATTGAAGAAACAAAGTCGGGCAGGGGAAACACTTTTACGGTGAGATTGAAAAGAGGTAACTAAGATGAAATGGAAAAAGCTGATTAAGCTTTTATATCCCCCTGTATGGGCAATAGCACTGCTTGTTCCCGTATGCACAGCAGCACTCATATACATATTTGTCGGCGGTTTTGAAGAACATCTCCTTTCCTGCGTGATATACGTCCTGTCCTTCTATACCCTGACTGCAATTGTCATGAAATGTATAAAAATAGTTCCGAAGCACTACAAATCCGCCAAAAAAGCCGTTTACGACAACCCCGTCGGAAACCGCTTCATGACGGATATGGAATTCAGAACCCATGTTTCCCTTTTCGGCTCTCTCGGTGTAAATCTTCTTTATGTTGCCATTAATATAGTTTCGGGGGTGTTATACAAATCCCACTGGTTCCATATCCTTGCATTTTACTATACGATTCTGGCGGTAATGAGATTTCTGCTGCTCAGGTTCATAAACAGAATCGGAATAGGGAACGACTATCTCGGAGAGCTGCGCCGTTCAAGGCTCTGCGGAGTTTTCCTGCTGGCAGTAAATCTTGCACTTTCTGCCGCTGTGCTGATGATTCTGTATCAGGGCAAAGGCTATCATTACGACGGAATAATGATTTATATTATGGCGTCATACACCTTCTGTCTTGCGGCAGCTGCCATAAAAAATCTTATAAAATACAGAAAACTGGGCAGTCCTGTAATGACAATGGCAAAAATTATAAGTATGGCTGCGGCGCTGGTTTCGGTTCTTTCCATGGAGACAGCAATGTTTTCAGCTTTCGGAGACGATATGTCCCCCGAAAATCAGAAGCTTGTGATAATGCTGACAGGTGCAGGGGTAAGCATTATCATCGTTACAATGTCCGTTTACAGCATTGTCAAAACCTCACAAGAAATAAAGAAAATACATGAAAGCACGCTCCCGAAATTATAAGGCTTACAGATAAGCTTATTGGGTAGCAGAAATTCCACGGCTGCAAAACCGTGGAATTTTTAATTTATCCTTTAAAGTATGCTCGGTACGCTTCCAAGCTCTCTGATATACCCCTCAACCGCCCTTGTCAGTGCGGTTATATCGGAGATGTTCTTCAGCTGCGGAATATGAAGAAAAATACAGTTAGTGCCGCTTTCAAGGCATTCGTAGTAGATGTGATTGCAGAAGGAATTGCCGCAGCCCTTTGAAATATAGGCGGTATAGCCGTTTTCCTTTATTTTCTGCGCTGTCACTGTAACGTCAAGGGAAGTGCGGAGAACATTGCCGCACCTTTCCGCTGTGGGTTCAACTGCGATTTTATCCTTTATGCAGGGCTTCTGTCCCAGCATTATAACGCATACAGCGTCAACCTTGCGGATTGTCTCAAGGAGAAGCTCTGCGGATTTCTGTCTGTCGTTTGGGAGTATCAACTTTGTGCAGTTCAATCCTGCCCCTTCCACAACAGTACGGGCAGGGTTGTTTCTTCCGTCAAAGCCTGCTAAAATTATATTTTTCATTGGATTTCTCCTTTATCGCATAGGGTTTTACGGAGCACGGCACGCCGTGCTCCTTCTATTATGATTATATATCATCTTGTGCCGATTTGCAACCGTTTTTTTGCAAATCGGTAAATTTTTATCGTTTTTCGATAAAAAACTATTGACAAATGGTAATTTGTGTGATATTATGAGTTCACAGAAAACGAAAGGAACTTTTTACTATGAAAAAGAATCAGTCTGCAATCCTCACTTCAATACTTATAAAAATCGTCTATGTACTGGCGGCGGTATGCTGTGTAATGGCGCCCTATATGGTTGAGCACTACGACCGCATGATTATTGCAAAGGGCGAGCCGTCAGTGTTTGTGCCGCTGCTTGTGACTCTTTACAGCGCTGTGCCTGCGGCAGTTGTTGCGCTTGTCTGTCTGGATAAGCTTCTGAAAAACATTATAGAATGTCAGCCGTTTGTTGAAAAAAATGTAAAGCTTCTGCGCATTATTTCCTACTGCTGCTTTGCGGAAGCGCTTGTTTTCATTTATTTTGCAACCTTAAAGCCTTTTGCGGTTATTGTGGTTATCGCCTGTGCATTTATGGGGCTTATTCTGAGAGTTGTAAAGAACGTTTTTGAACAGGCAGTTTCAATACGTGAAGAAAACGACTTTACAATATGAGAGGTGCGGCATGAAAATAGTAATAAATCTTGATGTAATGATGGCAAAGCGTAAGATTTCGTCAAATGAGCTTGCCGAAAAAATAGGAATCACCGCCGCAAATCTCTCGGTGCTGAAAACGGGAAAGGCCAAGGCAGTCCGCTTTTCAACACTGGAAAAAATCTGCGAGGTGCTGGAATGTCAGCCGGGGGATATTCTTGAATTTGACCCGAACGGCACACCCTGCGAATAAATAAAGAGAGGAAATTATGATATGGAAAACTTAAATACAACCCCTGTTCAGCCTGTATATACCCCTGCTCAGCAGGTATGCAAGCGTGAATTTACAACCGCCGACGCTGTTATAAGCCTGATATGCTTCGCAATCGGCTTTGTATTCACTCACTTTGTCTGCGAAAATATCGGGGGAATATGGGGCGGAATAATGTGGCTGCTTTTCGGGATTACAGGGGCGGTTTATGTGAAAATAAAGAAAATTCCCGTAAACCGTATGCAGGTCCTTACTTTTGCCGTGGCAGTAATTTTCTGCTTCACCCCTCTTTTCTGCGCCAATGTTTTTATAAACTTTTTAGCTTCCGCCTTTACTTTTATGCTTTATTTCTACCTGTGCATTACTTTAAGCGGTGCGGAAGTCTTCGGTGAGCATTTTGTCTACGACCTGTTCAGGGCAGTGCTGTATCAGCCCTTTGTCTGCTACGGCGACGGCCCGAGAGCCGCAGGGAAGCTTCTGAAAAACAAAAAGGCAGGTAAAAACGTGGGGCTTGCAATCCTCGGGCTTGTTGCGGCATTGCCACTTACCCTGATAGTGCTGGTTCTCCTTTCGGACAGCGACGACGGTTTTGATTCCCTTATGAACAGCTGGTTCAGCAATCTGCCTGATTTTGAAATGATATATGTAATCGAGTTCGCCTTTGCCTTTGTGGTATGGATGTACCTTTTCGGGGCATTGTCCTCCTCCGCTGAGCCTGTGTCAACAAAGTATCTTGATATGAAAAAAGTGCGTATTGTCCCTGACGCTCTCGGCTATCCTGCGGTAACTCCCGTCTGCCTGTTCTATATCATTTATATAGCAATGCAGTTCAGATATTTCACCGCCGCATTCACGGGTGTTCTTCCCGAGGGCACAAGCTACTCCTCCTACGCAAGACAGGGCTTCTTCGAGCTTTGCGTGGTTGCGGTCATAAATCTTGTGGTGATTGTAGTTCTCCAGTGCTTTATGAAACGAGGAGAGAATGACAAGCGCACACTGCCCCTTAAAATCTACACCACGGCAATTTCCGTTTTCACCCTGTTTCTTATTGCCTCGGCAATAAGCAAGATGGTGCTTTATATAAACGAAATGGGTATGACACCCTTAAGAATCTACACCTCATGGTTTATGATTCTGCTGGCAATCGTCTTTGCGCTGATTATCATATCCCAGTTTGTGAATATAAAATTCTGGAAAGCCGCATTCGCTTCCTTTGCAGTAATGATGGGCATTCTCTGCTTCGGAAATATCGACGGAATGATTGCCGACTACAATGTTACCGCTTATGAGACAGGAAAGCTCCATTCGGTGGATTTCGATATGCTGGAAAGTCTGGGTACGCCTGCGTTGAAGCACATTGAACGTCTGTTTGATGACGAAGTGAGAGGCGAATACTGGTGTCAGGAAAAAACTCCTGAATCCGTATACGAGCGTATAATCGAAGAAGATGCAAAACGTGACAGCTTCGCATATTTCAGCATTCCCGGCAGTATAAGATAATACCCGAAGGGCGAGGGAACTCTCTTCGTTGAAATCCATGCCCAGGGCGGCGAAAAGGGAGAAGACGCAAGAGAAGCGATAGAGATTACCTGTAGATAATTCAGGGCAGTGCTCATATAGAAGGTTTATCTGTTATTGAGGAAAACCCTTTTGTAAAAGGGTTTTCCTCAAACTCCTTTCCGAAAACTTTCAGTTTAAATTTAAGACCCATAGGGTAAACCTATGGGTCTTAAATTTATATTAAAAGTCTTTGGAAGGGGGTACGGGGGATAACCTTTCTACAGAAAGGTTTCCACCGATAAATACATATAACCTTCTATATAAGCACTACGCTTGTAACCAAATTGTAAACATTTTGTAATCAGATTGTAATATTTGGAATATTGACTTTGAAAAATGCAGTGATATAATAAAATTACAGAGTAAAAATCTGTTAATATATAACATCATTGGGGGAATCAGAATGAAAAATTCAACAAGAAAAATCCTGTCCGCTTTTTTGTCACTGAGCCTGCTTGTTACAGGGCTTTCAGGCTGCAATGCCGACAGATGGGACACCGCAACAGGCGAAGAACGCACCATGCCTGCGGAAACAAGCACAACTCCGCCCAAAACCTTACCTGCGCAGCAGACTACAACTGTTACAGAGCCTGCCGCAGATGAAGAAAAGGTTACAATTCTTCCTGACCGAGTAAGGGCAGAAAACGGACTTGTGACCGACGTAGTTGCAACCGAGCTGAGAGGCAGCTGTGTTGCGCAGAATACGGCTTTCCGACTTGTTCTTGCCGATAATGTTTCCGAGGATCAGCTTAAAGAGCGTGTTTCAACTTATCCCGAAGCGGATTTCATCATAACCAGAGAGGACGGCAACAGCTGTATCCTTTCCACAAAGGAAGAACTGCCCGAAGGTACGGTTGTCAGAGTAGAGGTAGCTGACGAAAACGGCAATCCATGCGACAGCTGGGCATTCCAGACCACTGAACCCTTTAAAATAAAATCCACCTATCCTGCAGATGAAGCCGAATCGGTATATTCAAACGCAGGCATTGAAATTGAATTTACCGCTGTTCCGTCAGAAGACAGCGCAAATTATGTGGAAATTTCTCCCGCAATTGAATACAGCACCCAGTTTCACCGCAATACCCTTTATATTATCCCCGCAGAGGGACTGGAGCAGGGCACGGAATATAACATAACTGTAAGAAAAGGACTCCCCTCACAGGACGGCGAGACCCTTGCGGAAGACCACAGCTTTTCCTTTGTCACCGCACAGGTTCAAAGCAAGGACTATTTCTATACAAATTACGGACTTTCCGAGACATTTTTAGAGGGTGACCCTGCGGTTATTGAAATATACTGCTCAAAGACTCTCAAATCGAGAGAATTTGACATATCCCTTTACAGCTTTGACAGCGCTGATGATTATATCGCTGAGCTGAAAGCACACACAAATAAAAAGAAAAATGTAAAATACTACACCGATGTTTCCGCCCTTACTCAGGTAATGAGCGAAAAGCAGACGCCTCTCGAAGGTTTAGGCTCATGGAGCCCCCTCTATTTCATACTGCCTGACGACCTTGTGAACGGTTACTATATTGCCGATATGTCTGTGGGAGAGCTTCGCTGTCAGTATCTGATTCAGGTTTCACCTCTTTCTGTTTACTCAATGCTTCTGGGCGAGGAAAACCTGTTCTTTGTCAATGATACCGTTACGGGCAATGCCGCTTCAGGCGCACAGGTTGCCCTTATCACAGATAACGGCTCCTTTACAGGAAAAACTGACTCAGACGGCACGCTTAACCTTACCGCCGAGCCTGACAGCAGGGGAATACTTGACATTACATACGGCGGTATGAGATATATTGATGATTTCAGCACCTATACCGCCGAGGAAGCAGGTTTTGACGACCTTTACTATATGTATATCTACACCGACAGAGAGGCATATCTGCCTAGTGATACAATTCAGGTATGGGGTGTGGTTGCTCCCCGTCGTGATGATTCGCCGATTCCCACAGATCTGAAGCTTGTCCTCGGCAGCGAGACAGGCGGTCAGTCAAAGGAAATCACCCTTGACGAGGACGGCACCTTCTTCTCAGAATTTACCTATACCGATTATGCCGAAACATGGGGGCTTTACCTCAGGCTTATGACGGGCGATGAGATAATGGACGAAAAGAGCGTCAGAATTGACGAATATGTAAAGCCCACATACACCTTTGATGTGACATTGCCTCAGTATGCGGTAATGCCTCACAGAGACCCCGTGCATATGGATGTTACCGCCTCCTACTACGAGGGTACACCTGCCAAGGACCTGCTTTTTGACTCCTCTGCGAGAAAATCCGACCCTGACGTTATAAAGACGGACGTAAACGGCTACGCCTCCGCAGAGCTTACGTTTGACGATTACGACAGCTGGTATCCCAGCTACACCTCCCACTCGTTACGGCTTTCAGGTATCGAAAACGAGTATAACTACGAATATGACCATTTTATCAGCTTCTTCCGTGATGTAATGCTGGAAGAGGAATACGACAAGAACACCCACAACTTCACCGTATATACAAATAAGATTGATTTCGATAAAATCCCCGAGTATATGGCACAGGACAAGAGCGATTATTATTATAACGACGGGAACTACGATATTTTAAAGGGTGAAACCTACGATACCTCAGTTACAATCAGCATCACCCACTGTTACTATGAAAAAGTGGAATCAGGTACATACTACGACTTTATCGAAAAGGAAACCAGAAAGACCTACGAATATATCTACCATTATGATTCCATCGGCACGTATACCGTAAATACCGTAAACGGCGTGGGCGTCTTTGAAAATCTCCCCACCGCCTCGGAAAAGGGACAATACAAATTTAAAATTTCCTATAAGGACAGTCTTGGACAGAACGTATCCATGTACGCTTACTACGGAAACTATGACGACTCATGGCAGTATAACAACGAAGCCAAGCGCTATCGCTACGGGCTGGGCTTTGAGGACGCAAAGGGCAATGAAAACAATAGATTCCATGAAAATGAGACCCTTACCGTAAAGCTTACCTGCAACCATGAATTTGAAAACAAGGGCAGAGTCTTATTCGCCGCTTATCAGGACGATTTCATCGACTACGGCGTATATAACGGCACAAGCTTTGGTTATTCGCCCTCTCTCGACTGCCTGCCTAACTGTATAACACAGGGCGCATATTTCGACGGACGTCACGTTTATCCTGTAAGCTACAAGTACCTTTATTTCGAGCCTGAGGAGCGTAATATAACCTTAAGCGTAACCACCGACGACGAAACCTATGACGCAGGAGAAACGGTTTATATGACCGTAAACGCAAAGGATATGGACGGAAAGCCTGTAAGCGGTGCAACCGTAATGCTCAGCGTGGTTGACGAGGCGGCATTTGCGGCAGATGAGCAGTATGTGGATATTCTCGGAGATATTTACGAAACCGTATGGTATGATGTTGCAGGAACATATTACAGCTATATCCAGCACGTGCTTGACAGTCAGAATATGGGCGAAATGGGCGGTGGCGGTGATGACGGTCTCCGTAAGGACTTCAGGGACAACGCATATTTCGGCTCTCTCACCACCGACAGCAGCGGTAACGTAGAATTCGTGTTCAAGCTCCCCGATAACCTTACAACATGGCGTGCCACTATTCAGTCGATTAAAACCTATGAAACGGGCAGAGTGCTTGCAGGCGACTTAAAGCACCCCATTATTTCAACCCGTCCTGTTTTCATTACCCCCATTATGCTTTCTGAATTTATGGAGGGCGATGATATTGCCGTAACCGCAAAGGCGCACGGTATTGACCCCGAAGACCCCATTTCCGTAACAATCGAAGGCGGAGATGTGAAAAAATCCGTATCCGTCCTGTCTGCACAGACAGCCAATTTCGGAAAGCTCCCAAAGGGCGACTACCTTGTTACCTTTGAAACGGAAAACAACGGCTTCAGTGACGCAATTCAGCTGCCTCTCGCCGTTACCGACACTATTTTACAGACAGATATATATAACACAGGGGATTTAGAGGAGAACTTTGACATAAATCCTGTAAGCTGGCCTGTAAACGTAAGCTTTGTAAACAAGGAATATATATTCATTACAAGTGTTCTCCGCCGTTTTTCATATATGGGCGGAAATAACCTTGCTACAAGAGTGGGCTGTTCCTTTGCGGATATGGAGCTGGGCTACATTACCGAGGAGCAGTTCAGGGAATATTTCCTTTACGAAACAATGGACGGTCTTGCAAGGCCCCTTCCTGCGGCGGAAAGAGATCTTACCCTCACAGTAATGCTCTGTGCGGCTGTTCCCGAAATTATCGACAAGGGTACTGTTGTACCGATTCTTGAGGACATTGTATCTGACCGCAGTTCTTCAGCAGAAGACGTATGCGAGGCTTATCTTGGTCTTGCGGCACTGGGCGAGCCTGTTCTCGGGGAAGTGAGAAGCCTTGCGCAAGGCGGTCAGATTACCGACTATTACCAGCAGATGTATCTTGTTTCCGCTCTGGCAATTCTGGGCGATTATGATACCGCTTACGGCATTTATGAAAAATGCGTGCCTGAGGTTGCGGTATACGGCGATGATGAGAAAACCTGTGCTTATGTGAACTGCTCCGACGAAAGTCAGCGGGCAGAATACACAAAGGCGGCGCTTATGGCGGCTTCTCTTATGAAGCTTACCGAAGCGGATTATTTCGCAAAGGGACTTTCCCACCTGCGTTACGAAATGCAGTACGAAAGCTATGCTCCCGAAATGATAATCTATATCAGAAATTTTGTTCCCCGTTCAGGCGGCGAAGCCGTTTTCAGCTTCAATCTTAACGGCGAAACTCAGACAATTACCCTTGACCGTCACAGAAGATACTATATGCAGTTCGGCGAGGAGCAGTGGAAAAACGCAGATTTCAAGGTTGTCTCAGGGGAAATCTATACCTCCGTTGATTATGAAGGCAGAACCGATGAAATTAAGGGCAGTGAAACCTTGAATGTTACAAAGACAGTAAGCGGAGATTTCTACCCCGGCGGACTTGTGAAGGTTACAATTACCGCACGCTCCTTCTGTACAATTGACGATGTAATCCCCTCCTGCGGCAGGTATGTTGGTCAGGGAAACCATTCAGGTCAGAAGGTAAGACTCTACACAGGCTTCGGAAACTCTGTAACTTACTATTTCCGCATTGTGACCGAGGGTGAATATGTAGTGGAAAGTGCAGTTGCACAGCGTTATGACGGCACATGGGGCACAAGCAGCCGAAAAACAATTATGGTGAAAAGCGATGAAGCGGTTTAAGATATTATGTATGACAATATGCCTTGCCCTCTGCGGCTGTTCAGCAGAACAGCCTGCGGATACCGCTCCTGTTACAACAGTAACCGAAGCCGAGACTGAGGAAGCAGCAAGCTATACGGATTATTCCTCTCTTTCAGAGTGTATATACTATGACGAGGATATGTTCCATGTATATACAAGCAGTGCAGGGGAGTATAAGGCGGAACAGGAAATCCTCTGCGGAGTTGCGCCCCATCACCTTACGGCAGGACATATGATTGCAGGACTTTATGAGTCAGCGGCTGAAAGCCGTGAAAATGTTGATACAGTGGTTATTGTCGCACCCCTTCATTACATGGAAATGGGAAAAACCTGCACAAGCTATAACGGCTGGGGAACAGCCTTCGGGCCTCTTGCCGCTGACACGGAGCTGTCGCAGATGTTCGCTGACAGGCTCGGTGCGAATAATAACCCCGACCTTATGGAATACGACCATGCAATCTCCTCGCATATTCCTTTTATAAAATACTATTTCCCTGAATCAGAGGTTTCCTGTCTGCTGGTTTCTCCCGATGAAAAAGGGGATTTTCCCGAAAGACTTGCCGACACGCTTTATGAAATGTCGGAAATGAAGGATTGTCTCTTTATTTTCTCCATTGACTTTTCCCACTATCTTTCCCCCGAAGAGGCGGAGAAAAATGACAGGGAAACCCTTGAAGCGGTATTGTCAGGGGATACGGCGGCTATTGAAAGCTTCCGCAATGACAATGTTGACACGCCCTACGGGCTGAGCACCTATGTAAGGCTTTCGGAGATGCTGGGCGGAGAGATTATCAGCGCCGATAACAGTCACACACAGAAAATAAACGGCACACCATACAGCGAAATAAGTTATCCCGAGGGGGTTACGAGTTATTTTGTGTTTATTTCTGAAAAAACAACAGACGATTCATAAAAATCGTCTGTTGTTTTATTTTGACGCTTTATAACAATCTATAATTTCTACAATCGCGGCAATTTCACGGTCATTCAAGCCCTCGACAGAGATTGATTTTGTCTGAGGCATATCCAGAAGATAATCGGTAGAAACAGAAAAGAGGAGAGAAAGCTCCACAATATACTGAGTGGACGGTACGGTTATGCCCATTTCCCACGCATTTACTCCCGAACGGGTTATTCCAAGCTTTCTTGCAAGCTCAGCCTGAGTCAGACCATGCTTTTCCCGAAGAGCTTTAATTCTGTCAGCAATCATCTCGATCATTTCAATCACCTCTTATTTTAATATATTTTACCTCAATCATGTAAATATTTCGTTATCAAAAAGATATTTTAGCTTGACATTATCAAAATATAATGCTATAATTTTGGTAAATAAGCGTATAATCTCCGATACGCAATAAAATTATAGGAGAAGAAAGGTAAAATATGAAGAAATTTACAAAAATTTTGTCTGTTTTAATGGCGGCAGTGATGGCATTTACAGTGTTATGCGTGCCTGTGTATGCTGCAGATGAGTATGCAAGCGCAAAACTTGTCAACAGCGGAAGTAAGGTAAGCTTTACACTTAAAGCAACAAAATACCGTGATGATGGCAGTTTTGCTGATAATGGTATAGCTAAAATCTTTAAGGTTGAGCTTTCCAAAAAGGGCACTTTACAGCTCGATATTATTTCTGCTGTATCTAATACAATAATTCAGGTAATTGATGAAGAAGGTGCAGAAACATTCAAATACAGCGAAAAGAAAATCACATCGGGACAATATTATAGCACAAGCGGCAGTGCGTTTGGTGCTAATGGGTCGAGTCTGTGTTGGGATCAATCTCTCAAAAAATCCAAGGCTACATTAAAGTATGAGCTTGAAAAAGGCACATATTATGTTAAGGTATGCGGAACTACCTTTACAACGGTAGAAGGCAAAACCTCAATCACTTTCACATATCCTCAGGCGGCTAAGGCTGAAAAGAGCACAGAAATCACATCCTTTACAGTAACTCTGAAAAAGGGCAGCACTTTACAGCTTGGCACAATCTTAAGCGGTGACGGTACGGTTACATGGAGCACCTCCAAAAAGGCAGTTGCAACAGTTACAACTAAGGGCAAGGTTACCGCAAAGGGTGCAGGCACAGCCGTTATCACAGCAAAAACAGGCAGTTCATCAATGAAAATAACCATAAAGGTTACCGAATAAGCAAAACAGGACGACTCAGCTGAGTCGTCCTGTTTTTTGCCTGGTCTTATCAAAAACAACTGGATTGGTTATTGAGATATTACCAGCTTATGATATACTGTTTTCATAAAATATATGAAAAGAGTTGTTTCCATGAAACAGAAATCCGCAATAGTAAATATCTGCAATACGGCTTTATTTGCGGCGCTTACCTGCGTTGCTACAATTGTTATCCGTATACCGTCACCCTTAGGCGGTTATATTAATTTCGGCGACTGTATCCTGCTTGTGGGAGCGTGGGTACTTGGACCTGCAGGCGGTTTTGCCGCAGGGGCGGCAGGTTCTGCACTGGCTGACCTTTTTTCGGGCTATGCGGTTTACGCTCCTGCGAGCTTTATTATAAAGGGCGTTATGGCGCTTGCGGCGGCATTGGCTGTAAGGCTTCTTCCTGTCAGGTTTTCCAGGATTGCAGGCGCAGTTGTTGCTGAAATTATTATGGTCGGCGGATACTATATCTATGAAGCATTTATTCTGGGCTATGGCACAGGCGCTTCGCTTGCCGCTGTTCCGTACAATGCGGTTCAGGGGATGCTTGGTGCAATCGGGGGCGTGCTGCTTTTTTCGGCAGTATCAAAGGTGTTCAGACATGAAAAAATGTAGTGCTGACCTACGCACCGTGCGCCGAACGCTTTGCGCTTTGCGCAATAATCCGCAGGCGGCAAAGCCGCCTGCGGATTTGTTTCTGAGGCTTCGCCTCAGAAACCGTGCGGCGCAAATTGCTTGTGCAAAACTATACAAAAAGCTGATAATCAATTTGTAATATTTGTAAAATTTTTTGTTATCGTTTTCAGCTATTGATATTTTTCTCAAAATGTTATATAATGGATATGTTAGTGCAGTGCTATGCGCTAAACCCACCCAATCAGGAAGGACAGGTATTAATTTATGAAATTTGGTTACTTTGATGACGCCAACAAAGAATACGTCATTACTTCACCCCGTACACCTTATCCGTGGATAAACTACCTCGGAACTCAGGGCTTCTTCTCCCTTATTTCCAACACCGCAGGCGGTTACAGCTTCTATAAGGACGCAAGACTCCGCCGTATCACACGTTACCGCTACAATAACGTTCCCGTAGATATGGGCGGTCGTTATTTCTACATCAACGACGGCGGCCACGTATGGAATCCCGGCTGGTCCCCCGTAAAGACCGAGCTTGACAGCTATGAATGCCGCCACGGTATGGGCTACACCATTATCAAGGGTGAATCCAAGGGTATCGAAGCTAAGGTTACATTCTTCGTTCCTCAGGATTTCAACGGTGAAGTACAGAAGGTTACTATCACAAATAAAACAGCAGGCTTCAAGAAGGTAAAGCTCTTCAGCTTCCTCGAATGGTGCCTCTGGGACGCTAACGATGATACAACAAACTTCCAGAGAAACTTCAACACGGGCGAAGTCGAAATCGAAGGCTCCACAATCTACCACAAGACAGAATACAAGGAAAGACGTGACCACTTTGCGTTCTATTCCGTAAATACAAAGATCAAGGGCTTTGACACAGACCGCGAAAGCTTCCTCGGCTTATACAACGGCTTCGGCGAACCCCAGACAGTTATGCAGGGCTCTCCCAGCAACTCCGTAGCTGACGGCTGGTCTCCCGTTGCTTCC
>CAZGRB010000025.1:0-17012 GCA_964527695.1 uncultured Ruminiclostridium sp. | reverse complement strand
CTTTATTGCAGCGAAGATGATAAATATTACTGCTACGATATTGCCACAGGTGAAACTTCTGAGATTTCCCAATTTGGAGTTGCCGCGGCAAATCGTGATTATCCATGGTACATCATCGGCAGACAGTCAATCGGCAAGTATCACATAAACACAAAATACAGGACTGATAAGCTTGTTTCAATGACCGTAACCGTCCATGAAAGCGGCACACAAAGAAATTATATCTTTGAAGAAATCGCACAGAAATTTCTCGATGATGGCTGTGTACGTGCAAGCCTTCACGGCGAAGCTCACGGAATGCTGTGTTTCTCAATTGATACCTATACAAGCACATATCTTTTCCTGCTTGATCCCGAAAGGAATACTATACAGTATTTCAATGCCGATGAAACAGACACCTTCTTCCTTTCCGCCGTTGCTGATACACTTATCTGCTATACGGACAGCGGTTATTATACGGTGGTGCCTGAAATCACAGTCGTTCCCGAGGTATCATTCGACAATAACGTTTCAAAAGAAAAAAGCTTTGTCCACAGTGATATAGAAACACAACTGAGAACAGAAAAACCTGTTGATGCAAGCGTTTACGACTGGTACGACGAAATACGTGCCGAAGCCGAGGAAAAAGGCGGAGAAGAAGCCGAAAATGCAAAAAAGAATAACTACACATCCATATATATTTTAAATTCCGAATTCATCGGAAATGAAAAGGCAGACTGGATTGTTTCAGCACTTTATTACCCACGTACAGGAGGGTTAATACCGCCTTTTCTGTGCCGTATTTTCTATGTCAAGGACGGAAAAATAACACAATACCTTGCAGAATTTGAAAGCGACTGCTATATTGCTTCATACGACGGAAGAATTTTTGCAAGTGCATTTAATAACGGAATTTATGAGCTGAATCTGAAAACTGATAAGCTTGAAAAAATCGTTGACGCTACAATTATAAGCGACGAATGGCCGCATCAGAATTTCTGCCGTTGTTTGGCGGCAACAAACGAATATATGATATACAAGGATGCAGAAGAATGCCTGAAAATTTATTATTTTGCCAGCGGTAAAATTTTAAAAACCGATATTTACTCCGGCTGGCAGGATGGACAGGCATTCGGAATCCACGGTGATTCACTGATTTATATGCCCATGAACACAGACAGCAATGAATATGCAGAGCTGAATGTTATGACAGGCGAGTTGGGTACATCGGATATAAGCCATGAAGAATTCTGGAATCTCCTGTCTGATTTCAAAAACGAAAGCGACAGTCATCTTATCGAGCCTTTTTATCCATATAACGGACTGCCCAATATTATCACCGTAAAATCCAAGACTGACGGAAAAATAAAGAAATTTGATATGAAAACAGTTCTGGAGCAACTGGGCTATAAGCTTTATAGTTTTTACGCATTGGGAGTTGACGGTAACAAGCTTTACTGCTATTCAAGTTCAGAAAAATGCTGTCTTGTTATCAACCTTTCGCAGGACACAATGAGAGTTATTAATCTCGAAGGCAGCCGTTACTCCATTAGTGTTTCTTTCGACAGCTCACAGATTGAGGTATATGACGGAGAACAGAACTATATTCTGAAAATTAAATCTTAATCCTCTTCTTGACAAACCCCTCTCGATATACTATAATTCCTTTATACGAAAGGACTGATTATATGAGAGATATGAACTATTTCAGCGCTCTTGATATTATAAAAAGAGTTATTGACGAAACTGTAACCGAGGGGGATATCTGCGTTGACGCTACCGCAGGACGCGGAAATGATACACTGCATCTGTGCAGGCTTGTGGGCGACAGTGGTCACGTTACCGCATTCGATATACAGGCTGACGCCGTGGATAGCACAAAGGCATTGCTCAGCAAAAACGGCATGGCTCACAGGGCTGATGTATTGTTGAAAAGCCATAGTGAAATGGACGAAATTCTTGAAGAAGAAACTGTGTCGCTGATTACCTTCAATTTCGGCTGGCTTCCTAAAGGCGACCACAATATTTTTACCCATAAGGAAACCAGTATCGAAGCCATCGAAAAGGGGCTTAAGCTTCTGAAAAAGGGCGGAATAATGACCCTCATCATCTACTATGGCAGAGAAACAGGCTTTGAAGAAAGGGACGCACTTTTAGAGTATCTCCCTACCCTTGACAGCAGGAAATATACTGTTGTGGAGATGCCCTTTGTAAACCGCCCCAACTGTCCGCCTATACCGATTGTTATATTCAAGAACTGAAAAAGACAGGACTTTCGTCCTGTCTTTTTTTAACCAAGCTTTTCCTGCATTAAATTGCCTGCTTTTTCAACCTCTGCGTACTGGGCAACGCCGTCACCGTTGAGAAGGTCACGGTCTGTCCACGCAAGAACGCCGTTCCAGCCATTGTCGTATGCCCATTCGTAGCATTCATCAATTGCCTTGATATAACGCTCGGAATCCACACGCACCTTAATACCCTCGTGCGAGCATTCACCTACTACCACAGGCTTTGACATATCAACGCCGAATTCCTCGGGAGTTGTCACAAAGGGAGTGCTGAACCACTGTACCTGCCAGTCGTAATAGTGAGTTGACCAGAAATCAAGATATGCGTTTTCGTTGTCGTAACAGCTTTTCAGGAACTCGTCAGAACCGTAGTTGCCCTCGTATTTGTCGCTGTTGTACTTGATAATGCCGAAGCCTACCGTTACAAGCATATCGTCGGTGTTTTCATGAATTGCCGCTGCGGCTCTTGCAAAGTAATCGCCGAGGCAATCCCATGAAATCTTACCGCATTCCTCATTTTCATAAACCCAGTCGGGCTCATTCATAAGGTCAACGCTCCATACGTAGTCGTTGCTGTCATAACGCTGACAGAACGGGATTACGTAATTATCTATGTAGCTGTCGATATTGTCCTCGCTCTGAAGCCATGCGCGCCATCTTTCGTAGGTTCGGTAAGTATTCTTGAAATGGTCAAAGGACATGAGGGTTGCCATAATATATATTTCGTTCTGCGCCGCAAGGGAGAAAAGGGAATCAAGGTCTTCCCAGTGTTCGTCTGTTGCACCGCTTACATAACCGTTTTCGTCAATGTTTATGCCTACCTCGCCGCTGCAGGTGATCCAGATACGGCAGGAATTGAAGCCGTCCTCGTGCATCATGGCAAAAACCTGACTCCAGTATTCTTCGTTGTATCTGCCGCCGAAATCGTTCCAGGACTGCCACGGAGCATTCATACCCGTGAGCCATACCTCCTCGCCTGCAAGCTTGAAGGTGCCGTCCTCGATATAAATGTTGACGTCAGCCGTTGCGGCAACAGCGCTTTCCTCTGAAACTGATGTATTATCAGCGTCGTTGCCGCTTGGTGTATCGGCAGGCGCTGTATTTCCTGTGCATGCAGTGAGCATAAGACAGGAAGCAAGCATAAGTGCTGTGATTTTCTTAAAATTCTTCATATTTCTTTCCTTTCGCTGTAAGTTGCTTCATTCATTATAACCTTACAAACGTTTTTTGTCAACTGAAATTTGAGCTTGAAAAAAATTCCTTGCAGTGCTATAATAATAATCTGAAAGGATTGATTTTAATGAAAAACAAAAAAGGAAATCTCCGCAGATTTCTGCCCTATTATAAAAAATATCTTCCGCTTATAATTCTTGACCTTTTCTGCGCCGGAATCACCTCTGTATGTGAAATCGTGCTGCCGCTTATTGTACGCTTCCTTACAAATATGGGTATAAACTCACCGCAGAGCATTACAGTTGAAATTATACTCAAGGTTGCACTCCTGTATACTGTCCTGAGACTTATCGACTGCGGCGCATATTATTTTATGAGCAGCGTGGGTCACATTACAGGCGCAAAAATCGAAACTGATATGCGTTCCGATTTATTTGGTCACCTTCAGAAGCTCTCCTTCTCTTATTACAGCAACACAAAAATCGGTCAGATTATGGCACGTATCACCTCTGACCTTTTCGATGTCACGGAATTTGCCCACCACTGTCCCGAGGAATTTTTTATTGCGGCTCTGAAAATCATTGCCTCCTTTGTAATCCTCTGTACAATGAATGTTCCGCTTACAATCGTAATGTTTGCGGCAATCCCACTTATGCTGATTGTTTCTGTGAAATTCAACAGCCGTATGCGTGATGTATTCAGGAAACAACGTTCACAGCTTGGCGAAATCAACGCACGCACCGAGGACTGCCTTTTAGGTATCCGTGTTGTAAAATCCTTTGCAAGAGAAGACAAAGAAATAGAAAAGTTTGAAAACAGCAACCGTGAATTCCTTGATATAAAAACACAGAGCTACCGATATATGGGGCAGTTCCACAGCATAACCCGTGCCTTTGACGGGCTTATGTATATTCTCGTGGTTGCTCTCGGCAGTTACTTTATGATGAAAGGCGACATCACCCCTGCCGACCTTACGGCTTATCTTCTTTATGTATCCACTCTTATTGCCTCCGTACGCAGAATTGTTGAATTTACTGAGCAGTTCCAGCGTGGCATGACGGGTATCGACCGCTTCTTTGAAATTATGGACGAAGACCCCGATATAAAGGACAAGGATAATGCACAGGACATCGGAAATGTAAAGGGCGATATTAAATTTGAAAACGTGGCTTTCCACTATTCCGATGATAACGCCATGGTGCTATCGGATATAAATCTTGATATAAAGGCAGGCTCCCACGTTGCCCTCGCAGGACATTCGGGCGGCGGCAAGACCACCCTGTGCAACCTTATCCCCCGCTTCTATGACGTAACAGAGGGCAGAATCACCATTGACGGCAAGGATATACGTGATGTAACCGCAAAATCCCTTAGGGAAAATATCGGCGTAGTTCAACAGGACGTTTACCTGTTCAGCGGTACTGTGCTTGAAAACATCTCCTACGGTTGTGAAAATGCAACCCGTGAGCAGATTGAAGAAGCGGCAAGGCTTGCAGGCGCAGACGAGTTCATCCGTTCCCTGCCCGACGGCTACGACACCTATGTGGGCGAACGGGGAATCAAGCTTTCAGGCGGTCAGAAGCAGAGGATTTCCATTGCAAGAGTATTCCTTAAAAATCCGCCCGTGCTTATTCTTGACGAAGCAACCTCAGCCCTTGATAACGAAAGCGAGCATATTGTCCAGCAGTCTCTTGAACGGCTTGCAAAGGGCAGAACAACCTTTACCGTAGCCCACAGACTAAGTACAATCAGAAATGCCGACCTTATCCTTGTACTTACGGATAACGGCATTGAAGAACAGGGAACACACAACGAATTGCTGGCAAAGGACGGCATATATACAAAGCTTTACAGCACCGCTTATGGCGGATGATATTGACTTAAATTCCAAAAAGTGGTATAATGTTTCTTAATTAAAAAATATATCTCAGGACGGTATTATATATGGATTTTTCAAAGCTTAATTTCGGCGTGGACGGTGACAGTATCACCGCATACAAACAATGGTCATGGCAGGTTTTCAACGAACTGGGACTTGCTTCTCACCACAATGTTGCAATTGGCAGTGCCGTATGGTACAAAAGAACAATCACCTGCGCCGCAGGCTCGGTAACTACCCAGAGCTATAACGACCCTGATTTTGCTGGCTTCAGTGACGGCTGGCTTGAAACAGATGACCTGGATGAGCTTCAGAAGCGCGCAAACAACTGTGCGGTAACTCATACCGAAAAGTATATTTCCGATGTAAAAAGCGGACTTGCCCCCATACCCGATATCTTTGCATTCGCTATGGGTACAAACGATGATATAAACTGCCTCGGCGACGCTGAAACAGCGCTTATGGGCAAAACCCTCGAAAACGTCGATGTATTCAACGAAGCAGGTGCAATGCGCTGGTGCTTACAGAGAATCATGGAGGAATTCCCTCTTGCGAGAGTGTTTGTTCTGACTCCTATCCAGACCGCAACTCCCGAACATAACGCAAAAATCAGAAAGCAGATTGAAACAGTTATGAAGCCTGTCGCTGGCGCAATGGGCGCACAGATTATCGACTGTCACAACGAGTGCGCTATCTGCGAAAAATTCGAGGTTATCGGCGGCGCCGGAAAGTATCTCAGAGACGGACTTCACCCCGATGTGCCCGGACAGGTTTTAGAAGGCAGATATGCGGCAAAGGAAATAAGAAATAATATGTTTTAAAAAAAGACGGCATAGTGCGATAGTCGTATAGAAGTATTAAAAGCCACTTTTGGTGTTGATGTCAAAAGTGGCTTTGGCGTTGCTTATGACGTTGACTTTTTATATCAACAAAGCTATAATTAAATGACCGATAAACTTGAATTGGTAGGTGAGTAGAAGTATGGCAAACAATAAATTAAACGTAATCATTCGACCAGAGAATCCATCTGAACACGAAACAGTCAACAAGCTAATTTATACAGCTTTTGCTGAACAGCACGGAATAGAAACTGGAAAATTTATGATGGAACACTTTATGGAAGAAAGACAAAGAGATACTTTTATTCCTGCTCTTTCCCTTGTGGCTGTGTTGGAAGATGATACCATTGTTGGAGAAGTCGCACTTCACGAAACTGATATCGCAACAGAAAATGGAAATATCACTCAATTGGTTTTATCACAAAGTGCTGTTTTACCAGAATATAGGATGCAAGGAATTATGAGAATGTTGGTAGAATATGCACTCGACAAAGCTGAAAAATTAGGTTATGGAGCGGTGTTCCTTGGAGGAAACCCTAATTTATATGCCAGATATGGTTTCGAACCATCTTCTTTATATGGAATTTATCACGAAAATAGGGAAAAATGGGGAGACGAGGGGTTTATGGTGTGCATATTAAAAGAAGGTGTTCTCAATGGTGTAACAGGCACAACCTCTTATTATGGTGGATAATATAGGTTCGTCAAATTTCAATCTGTCGAACCGAATATAAAATAAACTCCAGAGACGACGTTTTCTTCTCTGGAGTTACTTCTTTATGGCTACCGCCCTTTCAGCCGTCTTTTTTAATGAATAATTAATAATATAAGATATCCGCTCTACGGATATTTTTTATTTAAGCCGCACCTTAACCTCAGAATCAATCTCAATAGACTCCGCCGTTACATTGCAGTCCACAGCGATAATTTCAACACCTGCCCTCTCCGCTTCGCAGAGTGCTTCTCCGAACTCGGGGTGGGTTTTGTAATTGGGCGTAAAAAGGGAGATTTCCTTCATCTGTATCACAAACAGGATGTACGCTTCATAGCCGTCCGCCATGCATTTTACAAGCTCATTTATATGCTTTATGCGGCGCTCGGTAGGCGCATCTGGAAAGCTTGCCACACCGTCATTTTCAAGTGTGACGCCCTTTACTTCAAGGAATGCCTTCCTGTCCCCGTCCTCAATGTAGAAATCAAAGCGGGAAGCACCATATTTCATCTCACGGCGGATAACTGCATTTTCCGAAAAGATATTGCCCTTTCTGAGCCACTCTTCAGTTGCGGCATTTGGTATCTGGGAATCCATATTGATAAGCAGATGCGGCTTTCCCTCACGCTGTTTTTCAACTGCCACAAGGTCATACTTTGTCTTTCGCAGGGGATTGTCACTCTTTTCAAGATAAACGATACAACCCTGTACTAAAAGTTCCTTGCATCTGCCTGTATTCTTAACGTGTACCGTTTCGGTTACACCGTCAATTTCTACCTTCGCTATAAAGCGGTTGGGGCGTTCAATAAAACGCCCCTTTATAATATTTTCATATTTCATAATTAAAATCTCATCTTCTTTTTGAATACCAGTATTGAAACTGTTACCACAATAACCGCCCAGATAAGCACAATTCCCGACTCGCTCAGCGCACCTGAAAAATCGCCGCCGAAAGCAAGTCTTGCAGACTTTACGCAGTGGTAGAAAGGAAGCGCCTTGCATAAATCGGCAAGCGTTCCGCCGATTGTGTCAATGTCCATCCAGATTCCGCCGAACATACCCGAAAGGCAGATAATGATACTGGAAAGCCCAGGTGCGGCATTCTTGTTGAAAAGTGTGCCGAATAAAAGCCCGAAGCCTATGAACATGAACATAGAGGGGATTGCTGTAACAACCGAGAACAGCATATTGGGAATATCAAGGCTTGCGCCGCTTATTGCCGCAACGATAAGAGAAGCAATAAGAGTGATTATAACCTGACCAAAGCAGAGAACAACAAGGGGAAGAATATAACCCATTATGTAATCGGAGGACTTCAT
The DNA here is from genome assembly GCA_964527695.1 of uncultured Ruminiclostridium sp. Lineage (GTDB taxonomy): Bacteria > Bacillota > Clostridia > Oscillospirales > Ruminococcaceae > Ruminiclostridium_E. The sequence goes on along the minus strand of CAZGRB010000025.1, from coordinate 8,823 downwards.
GGGTGATGTAAAGATACGCAGTAAAAATGCTTCGCCTCTGTCTCCTGCAACAAGAAGGCAGGCAAAAAGCATCACAAAGGTAAGTCCGAATATCATAATCCCCGGGGCAAGGCTCTGTATTTCAAACAGGGTCATTCCTGCTTCAGGTGGAATGCTTTCATTGATGATTGTCATTATCACCAGCATTACAATAGGAAATCCGAGACAGAAAATCCAGCTGAGAGGATCACGCACAAGCTCCTTGAAATTACGTCCTGCAAAAACAATACTTTTCATGTTACTTTACCTCCTCCGCTGAAATTTTAAGAAATATTTCCTCAAGCTTTTCTTCGCCTGTGAGAGTGCGAAGTTCATCTAAAGTACCGAGAGCCTTTATATTGCCCTCTTTCATTATTACAATCCTGTCTGCAAGATGCTCGGATTCTTCGAGATAATGGGTTGTAACAATTATTGTCATCTTACCCTTGAGATTCTCGATAATCTGCCACAGTTCACGCCTTGCCATAACGTCAAGACCAAGTGTGGGCTCGTCTAAAAACAGTATCTTCGGCTCGGTTATAAGTGCCATTGCAATACTGAGCCTTTTCTGCCATCCGCCAGACAATTTTCCTGCAAGACGGTCACGGTATTCTTCGAGAGAAAACTGCTTTATAATTTTTTCAACATTTTCTTCCGTTTTTTCTTTATCAATACCGTAAATTCCGCACATGAAACGCAGGTTTTCTTCAACGGTAAGCTTTGCTGCGGCGGAGTTTTCCTGAGGTGAAATCCCGATAAGCTGCTTTACACCCGTAGGGTCTTTAAGTATGCTTTTTCCGTAAACAAATGCTTCGCCTGAGGTAGGCTTTGTAAGACAGGACAGCATTTTGATAATAGTTGTCTTTCCTGCGCCGTTCATACCTAAAAGTGAAATGATTTCACCATCGTTTATATTAAAGGAAACGTCCCTTACAGCTGTTACTTTTTTGTATTCTTTTCGTAAATTTCTTATTTCTGCTGCGTACATCAGTTTTCCTCCTTGTCACCGTCAGTGTCGGTTTCCTGAATTATTTTCATTATCTCCGCCGTTGCCGCAAGGAAGCTGTTAAGCTTCACCATTGCAAGACCCTGTGCTTCATCGCCCATCAAAAGAAGCTTATCGCCTGCTTTAAGCTCAAAGACCTTCATTGCCTTTTCAGGTAATACAATTCGGTTTTTCGGGTCAATCTTCATAACACCGAACATATGCTTGCCGCTGGGAGCATCATTCTTTTTATCAGTTGCATACTTTACAAGGTCATCTATTGTTACATCGTAAAGCTTTGCAAGGAGGATACAATTTTCAATGTCGGGAAGAGATTCGCCCGATTCCCACTTTGCTACTGACTGCCGTGATACATTAAGCTTTTCTGCAACCTGCTCCTGTGTAAGCTTTGCTGTTTTTCGGAATTTCTTAAGATTTGATGTGTTCATAATTCTTACCCCTTCTTTTTCTGTATTTTCATTATACCCGATTACAAATCAAAACACAAGCACTTATTTTTGACCCGAAATGTTAATAACGGTTTACATTTATTATATTATATAAGAAAACTGCCCCTGCTTATTGAACCGACCTCCCATTCGTTAGATTTTTTGGTCTGACTTTTTGGGGGTGGTTCATATTAAGCAAGGACAGTTTATAATGCCTTATTTATGCGACTGTTACTGTTCCGTCTGCGGCAATATCCGCTGCCTTGTAAACAGCTTTTTTCTTTGTAACCGTATCCGTCACGATAATATACACACCTGCCGCTTCTGTTACGGGAACAGAAGCTTTCAGCGTCACTGCATAAGTAATTTTATTTATTTTTGCAATTATCTGCTTACTCTTTGTAAATGTAACCTTCTTTCCCGTGCTGTCAACGACGGGAGCTGCCGTGCTTACAACCACCTGAAGACTGTCAGTGGTGACGGTGCTTGTGCCGTTAATTTCCAGAGCGGTATTGAGAGAAAGGGTATCGCCCTTTTTGCTTATTGAAGGGTTTTCGTCCTGAACCGAACAGCTGATTTCCGCAATCGGAGCATAAACCTGAACACTTACAACTGATTTTTTTTCGCTCTGTTCGCAGGTAACTGTAACCGAAATCTTAGAAACCTTGCCTGCCTGTGCAAGCTTGTTTCCTGTTACATCAAAATATAAGTTGCCGTCCTCGTCCTGCTTTACATCTGTAAAAGAAATAATTCCTGATTCATTCTTCTTTGCAGTGACGGTGTATGTACATTCATCGGAAACTTCGCCCTGCTTTGCATAGGGAATAATATAAACTCTGCTGCTGTCTCCGCCTGCAAAGACGTTAACGGTTTTCAGCCTCGACTGCTTATCCGCCGCAGTCTTATCGGGGTCATCAAACAGGTAAACAGCCGAAGGAGCATTCTTTACCGTAACCTTGAACACTTGGTGTTCAAGCGCACCTGTATCGGTGACATAAACGAGTGCCGTACCAGCTGCTTTTGCGGTAATTTTGCCGTTGCTTGCAGCTGTGGCAACAGTTTTATCGGACTTGCTGGTGACTTTATGCTTTGTTAAATCATATGCGGGAGTGCCCGTAAGCAAAGTCGTCCATACAAGCTTTCCTTTCTGTGTTTTCCCCTTGGAATTGAGCCAGTTTGTAGCTGTAATTGCAGTTTTCAGCTCTGCGGTTTTATAATCCTTTGAACCGTTTGCCCAAATTACAACGCCTTCGTTATCATCACCCGCCGCAGATTCCTCATCATCTTCACCTGTATAAGTGTCACTGTCGTCAATTTCTTCGGAATAGTCAAGGTCTGAAAGTGTAAGTATGCTATTACCCATAAGGGTTATTGTATCGCTTTTATATACAAAGGATATAACGGTTGAACCTATTGTTTTTGTGTAGCCGCCTGCAACCGAGCCTGTAACGCCTTTGAGGAAAAGGTTGTCGGGATTTCCGATTGTACCCTGATCGCAGTTTGTAACGTCAACAAGATAATTTCTGCTTCCGATTGCAACCACATTCCACATATGAGCGCCGCCGTTCATATAACCTGAAACGGTCCAGCAGTCAATGTAACCTGAAAACTGCGTAAGCTGACAAAGATAATAGAATGCTTTTGAATAGCCTTCACATACTACATTTGTAGCATCATCACCGTCAAACACATGAATAATCTGCCATGGGTCAACTCCTACCTGGGACGGCTCACTGTCTGCGGCGTCGTAGTCATATTCAACAAGCTCGCATATTTTTTCCTTGTATGCGGTGAGTTTTTCCACATCTGTTTTTCCTGCATTCTCTGCAACAATTGCCGCTGCGTTCTCCGCAGCAGCGGATGCGGCAGCTGTTTTGGAGGTATCTACGGAGAAATCTTCGCTTCCTGCATAATCAATACCCACATAAAGGCTGTAATTAAGGCTGATTACAACCTTTGTTCCGTTATAGGTGTAACTATATCCGAGCTTCATACCTGTTCCCTTATCGTGCCAGTAAAGCTCATAAGGCAAATCTGTGAGCAGATATCTGTAAATCTTCTTACCGATTTCGCTGATTGCGGATTGTATATCGCTTGATGAAGCACCGCTTTCAAGTCCCAGCTGTTCATATGGAAAATCCGCTTCGGAAATGGTAATAACGGCAGATTCTTCCTTGCCTGCGGCAATGTTTTCTATCTGAGTCTTTACAGTATTGTATATTTCAAGGGCAGTTCCGCTGAGTCTTGATGAACCGAGTACAGAATATGAAACAGCTTCATTATACGAAAACAAATCCGATTCCATTAATTTCTGCTCGAAATATCCAAGAAGAAGCTCATCATCCGATGGCAGACTTTCCGCATATTCCGATACTACGGCTTCAACCGAAGTATATGTATCCTGCTCGGCACCTGCGCAGACAGAAAAGAGTGCGGATGCGGAAAACATTACAGCTGTCAGTGCTGACGCCCATCTTCTGAATCTGTATGTCATAATTAATCATCCTTTCATTATATCCCCTTATATAAAGTTATATCGTCAGAAAAAGGAAAAAGTTTATGCACCGAATATACAAAATTCGTCACTGTTTTTTGTAGAAAAAGCGCCTGACACTTAAAGGCGTCAAACGCTTTGTTCTTATTCTGATTGTGCAGCCCCGTGTCCTGCTGATATACGCTTCAATACGAAAAGAACCCCTGCTGTAAGCGCTGTGCCGATAATCAGACATATAACGGGATTTCTTACAAGGCTTGCAGCAATATACATAACAAATGAAATTCCTGCAACGGTCATTGCATAGGGAAGCTGCGTGGTCACGTGCTTTACGTGATTGCATTTCGCTCCTGCGGAGGCCATTATTGTGGTATCGGAAATAGGCGAACAGTGATCGCCGCATACCGAACCTGCCATACAAGCTGAAATTGAAATAATCATCATTGTATGGTCGATATTCTGGAATACGCTTACAACAATAGGTATAAGAATACCAAAAGTACCCCATGAAGTACCGGTTGCAAAAGAAATAAGTGCGGCAATCACAAAGATAATCGCAGGCAGAAGGAACTGTAAATCCACAACATACTGTTTTACAACCGTCTCTACAAATTCCGCTGCGCCAAGACTGTCAGTCATTGCCTTGAGAGTCCATGCAAATGTAAGTATAAGTATTGCGGGAACCATGGATTTGAAGCCCTCGGGCAGACATTCCATACAGCTTTTGAAGCTGATTACCCCACGGATAAGATAAACGATAACTGTAAGAATAAGTGCTATAAGAGAACCGATAACAAGTCCCACGGAAGCGGAGCAGTTTGCAAATGCTGTGATAAAATCAACACCCTCAAAGAAACCGCCTGTATAAATCATGCCGAAGATACAGCCTATAATGAGTACCGCAATGGGGAAAATAAGGTCAAAAACCGTTCCCTTTCCCTTTTCGTTTCCTTCGGCTGAAGCGACTGCCTCCTCGTCACCGCCGTCAAGCCCTGCCATTGCAGATTTTTCGTACTTTGCCATTGCGCCGAAGTCTATTTTCATAACTACAATGCCAATCATAAAAAGAATGGTGAAAAGTGCATAATAGTTGTATGGAATTGCACTCACGAAAAGGGTAAAACCGTCCTCGCCCTCAACAAATCCAGTAACTGCCGCCGCCCATGAGGAAATAGGAGCGATAATGCAAACTGGAGCCGCCGTTGCGTCTATAAGATAGGAAAGCTTTGACGCAGAAACCCTGTGCTTCGAAGCAACAGGCTTCATTACGCTTCCGACAGTAAGGCAGTTGAAATAGTCGTCAATGAAAATAAGTATGCCCAGAAGTATTGTCGCGAGCTGTGCGCCTGTTCTGCTCTTTATATGGGTTTTCGCCCACTCACCGAAGGCGGCGGAGCCGCCTGCCCTGTTCATAAGGCATACCATTGTACCGAGAATTACAAGGAATATCAGTATGCCTACATTTCCAGGCTCTGACAGAACCTTTATAAAACCGCCGTTTATAATATGGTTCATTGTTGCCTCGGGATTGAAGCCTGCATAAAACAGCGCTCCGATGAGTATTCCCACAAACAGGGAACTGTAAACCTCTTTCGAGATAAGCGCCAGTATAATTGCCACAAGGGGCGGTACCAGCGACCAGAAGGTTGCGTACATAATTTGAATGTCCTTTCAGATAACTTAATATACAGTTTAGCAAAAGAGACAGTATTTGTCAAGATTGTACAAAATATTTATATATATTGACAAAATCAGTGCATATAGTATATAATTAAATAAATCAATAACGTAAGGTTGTGAAATAATGTTAGAGGCAGTTTTTAAGAATCTTCTTGGATTTGACCTGATAATCATGCTGCTTGCAGCGGCAAACGGCGCTGTATTCTATATGGCATACAAAACCGCACAGAAGCTTGCAAAGGATTTAAGCTCCGACGGATTATGGCAGGCGGATATGCGTATAGACGAAAACAGCAGCGGCAAGCGCCTTATGGATAAGGAAATAATTGCCTTACGCAACAATGCAGAATTGTGGTACACATGGTATGTGAATATTTCCGCAATCTTCCCTCTTTTAGGTATTTTAGGCACGGTAATTGCACTTATCGGCATGCAGGGTAATAGTATGACTGCCGACAACAGCTTTTTACTTGCACTTACATCGACCTTCTGGGGTCTTATTTTCTCTATTGCCTTCAAATCGCTCCAGACGCTTATTGAAGCCAAACTTGACGAGGGCGTGAGAGAGGCGGAACGCTGTCTCGGAATCGGCAAGAATACGGAGGATAAGAATGAGAAAGCGTAAATCCGTTATCGTAGAGCTTACCTCTCTTCTTGACGTTATTTTCATCATGCTTTTCATGGTTATGAATCAGAGTCAGACTGCCGCTGAAGAGGCACAGAGCAACGCCGCCGCTGAGATTGCCGCGGCTCAGGTTCAGGTTGAAGAAATGCAGGAAGAGATTGAAGGCTACCGCATTATTATTGACGAGACTGAAACGGACAGGAAAAACCTTGAATCAATAAAGAACAAGCTGAACAGCTACGAGGTTTTCGCCGAATACGCAAGCATTGTTTCGGTTTCCGTACTTGACAATTCGTATAAGCGTACGATCATAGTGGAAAACAGCGGCGAAACTGTCAGCATTGATTTCAGCTGGGACAATATGGACTATGCGGAAAGCGCCCTTGCCGAAACACTGAACAACTGTATAACAGACAGCGAAAACCCTGTATTCATTGTTTTTTCCTACAACGGCGACAAGATTTACAGGCAGGATTACAACATGGTTTCCGAAGTAATGACTGAAGTGCAGGGCGACTATGAAAATGTGTATATAAAATTCGATGATACATCAAAAACATAAGGAGGATTCTAAAAATGAAAGACAAGGAAGTAAAAAAGGATAAGAAGAAAAAGAAGAAGTCAAAGGCAGGTAAGGTTATACTGTTTCTGCTTCTCATAATTCTTATACTGCTTGCAATTCTTTATTTCGGAGATGGCTTCGGCTTTGGTTCAGGCGGAGGCACGAGCGATTCGGAAGGCGAATCAATGCAGGCGGTCGCTACCCTGCCTGAGGACGGAGATGAAACGCTTATTCCGGAAAAGGCTGAAAGTCCGACGGTGATTGAAATTACCGAATCCGCAGTAAAATTCGGCAATGAAGAATTTGCAGACTATGCGGCATTTGAAGAATATTTCTATCAGAATAAAGCAGACGACGCTGAATACATATTAAAGGACAATCAGGCTATAAAGTCTGTATATGATAATGTCAAGGCATTGCTTGGCAGCTTCAACTGTCCCTATACCGAAGCAATTGCATAATTACAAGGCGTAATGGAAACATTACGCCTTATTAACATCATAAAAATGAGGTTTGCTATGAGTAAAAAAGCAAGATTATGTGAGCTTATAACCCCGTTTGAATCAGACAACACCCGTAGCTGGGAGGAATATCCCAGACCGCAGATGAAAAGAAAATCATATATTTCTTTATGCGGCGAGTGGGATTTATCGGTGCTGAAAAAGGACGAGGAGACTCCCCTCGGAAAAATCACAGTGCCCTATCCGCCCGAATCACGTATTTCGGGAATAAACAGACCCCTTGGAAAGAATGAGCGGTATGTTTACCGCAGGAAATTCACTTCGTCCGAAGGTTTCAACAAAGGTCACGTGATTCTGCATTTTGGTGCGGTAGACTGCTTTGCTGATGTGCGTATAAACGGAACACCTGTAGGCGGTCACAATGGCGGATATTTGCCTTTTTCATTCAATATAACGAAGCACATAAAAGCAGGCGAAAATCTTATAGAGGTTTATGTTACAGATAAGCTTAATACCGAATATGCCTACGGAAAACAGCGTTATAAGCGCGGCGGAATGTGGTACACCCCCATAAGCGGAATCTGGCAGGCGGTATGGCTGGAAAGCGTACCCGAAAGCTATATAAAAACGCTGTGCCTTACTCCCTCTCCTGACAGCATAAAGATTAAAACAGACGGCGGCGAGAACGAAAAAACTGTTGTTATCCATACGGAAAACGGTGATATTACCCACAAATGGACAGGGAACAGCACAATAGTAAAAATCCCCGAGCCGAAGCTGTGGTCGCCTGAAAATCCGTATCTTTATGAGTTTACACTGACAGACGGAACAGATGAAATTGAGTCTTATTTTGCGCTCAGAACGATTGACATTCAGCAGAAAAACGGACGTTCATACATCTGCCTTAACGGCAAGCCGTATTTCTTCCACGGACTTCTTGATCAGGGCTATTTCAGCGACGGAATCTACACTCCCGCAACTCCTGCAGGATATGAATATGACATTCTGACAATGAAAAAGCTGGGCTTCAATATGCTCCGCAAGCATATCAAGCTTGAGCCTGATTTATTCTATTACTACTGCGACAAATACGGCATGATAGTTTTTCAGGACATGGTAAACAGCGGAAAGTATAATTTCCTGATTGATACTGCTCTGCCTACAATCGGACTGCGCAGAGGTATAAAGCATCACGCTTCAAAGCTAAGGCGTACTCATTTTGAAAGCTCCGCCGAAAAAACCGTAATTCAGCTTTATAATCATCCCTGTGTCTGCTATTACACTATTTTCAACGAGGGCTGGGGACAGTATGACGCAGACCGTATTTATGAGCATATGAAAGATATTGACCCTACCCGTGTGTGGGACGCAACCTCAGGCTGGTTCAAAGAAAAACTCAGCGATGTGGACAGCGAGCATATCTATTTCAAGCCCATAAAGCTTAAATCACGCCCCGAAAGGCCCCTTGTGCTGTCGGAATTCGGCGGGTATTCCTGCAAAATTGCAAATCACAGCTTCAATCTTGATGAAAACTACGGCTACCGCACAT
>CAZGRB010000024.1:12506-17091 GCA_964527695.1 uncultured Ruminiclostridium sp. | reverse complement strand
GCGGCGAGGGACAGAAGCTTGCAGTAGCCCGTGTTTTCTACAAGGACGCTAACCTGATTATTCTTGATGAGCCGTCCTCAGCCCTTGACCCCATTGCCGAGTATCACCTGAACCACTCAATGCTTACAGCGGCGGAAAACAAGTCGGTTGTGTTTATTTCCCACCGTCTTTCTACCACACGAATTGCCGACCGTATCTATATGCTTGAAAAGGGCAGGATTATCGAGGAGGGCAGTCACGCTGAGCTGCTTCAGCGCAAAGGAAAATACGCTGAAATGTGGCGTGTTCAGGCGGGACAGTATCTGTGCTGCTGATTCAAGAAAACAGAGTTTATATCAGACGTTTAATCCCGCTGTAAAACAGCGGGATTAGCTGTTCCGTACAATATATATTCAGGGTTCTGCACAGCAAATCCTGCGGTACTGATGTACCGCAGGAGGACTTTTTAGCGCAAGTATCCTACTTGACATTTTCACTGTTTAGGGGTACAATATAATATATACTTTTTTCAAAGGAAGATGTTATGAAAAAAATACTCAGTATACTGACACTATGTGCGGTACTTGTTACCGCCTGCGGCTGTAATTCTGACACGGTAATTGCGGAAACCCTTCCCGGCGGCACTATCCCCCCCGTTACCGCCAGCACAGCTTCAGGCGAAAGCTCAAACAGCGGCAGTTCTCAGACAGATTCAGCTGAAACTTACGTGCGCACCCTTAACAGTATGGTTATGACGCTTGACGCTGAACAGAATGTTACTATAAACCGTTATTCCTATTCAGAGGAAAATCCTATGGGAGAATCAGGCACATGGACGATTTTCGTTTATCTCTGCGGCGGTGAAGCAGAAAGATTATACGGCTCCGCAAGCGCAGATATTTCAGAAATGATTGAGGCAACGAAAAAGTACGATAATCTGCGATTCGTTGTCCAGACAGGCGGCTCGACAGAATGGCAGGACGGCAGTGTAAACCCTGGTATAACTCAGCGTTTCCTTATCCGCAAGGGCGTAATGGCAGCTGCAAACGAACAGCTTGCGGTAAATATGGGCGAAAGCGCTTCCCTTAGTGCATTTCTCCAGTGGGGTATAAAAAATCACCCTGCGGAAAAAATGGGTGTTGTCCTTTACGGAAACGGCGGCGGAAGCGTAAACGGTGTATGCCTCGACGACCAGTACAGCGACAGTCTTACCCTGCGTGAAATCGACGCTGCATTCCTTACAGCCTTTGAGGGAATGACCGATAAATTTGAGTTTATCGGCTTTGACGCACCTATGATGGCTTCTCTTGAAACCGCAAATATCCTTGCAACATACGCTGATTATATGTATGCCTCTCAGGAGCTTACAAACGGCAGCAGCTGGGATTATACCGTTTTCGGCGATTACCTGTTTTCAAACCCTGATGCTGACGGCGGAGCACTTGGGGCGGCTGTTGGCGAAGGCTACATAAACGACTGTGACGGCGAGAACAGCGAAAATACCGCCACCTTCTCAGTTATTGACCTTTCACAGACAGGAAGCCTTATTTCAGTTTTCAATACTTATATCTACAATCTCTACGGTATGACCGACGAAGCCACAATCCTTGCCGACTTCTCACGTGGAATCCACTCAGCCGACAGCTTCGGCGGCAACAATTACTTCGACGGCTACGGCAACTTTATTGACCTTGCAGGAATTGCAGCAGCAAGTCCCGCCTACGTCCCCGGCAAGGACGCTGTCGTAAGCATGGTAAATCAGGCGGTTGTGTATAAAAACAGCGGTTCCGACCACAACAATGCCTGCGGACTCTCGGTATACTACCCTCTCAATGTAAGCAGTTCCTCAGAGCTTGCGCTTTTTGAATCCGTTGCGGCAAGTCCTTATCATCTTGCTCTTGTGGACAGGGTTGCAAACGCAGCATATACAGGTGTTTTCAACAGCTCGTATATGAGCGATACTCTCATTTCACGCTGGGGCGATTTCAGCTACGGCGTCGAGGATTATTACAGTTCAACCGTTTACGAGGATTATACCTACACCTACACCGAAGAATACTACGACGATTATTACTGCTATACAGGCGCAATCGAAAGCAATAACTACTGGAATTATGCAGACTCTGTGGTTGCTGACGGAAAGAGTTCAATTATTGACTTCACCTCTGCCCCTGAAACAACCGATGACGGCGGCTTCAGTTTCACACTTTCCGAAGCTGCTCTTTATAATGCCGAAAAGGTTGAAGGCTATGTATATGAGCTTTCCGAGGAAGGCGAAGAAATGTACGAGCTGGGTATTGCTCCCGATGTTACTGGCGATTGGAAAACAGGTACATTCAGTGCGGCATTCGGCGGAAGCTGGCTTGCACTCCCCGACGGACAGAAGCTTTCAGTTTATCCTGTAAGCCGCCACGAGGGATATGACGTTTATTCCTCCTATGTAACGGTAAACGGTGAAGAAGCATTGCTCCGTGTTGTTTACAACTACGCAGAGAGCAAGGCGTGGATTGACGGCGTATGGGGCGGTATTGACGAATACGGTGCAGTACTTATAAACCCCGTGAAGCTGACACGTGAGGATGTTATTGTTCCTCTGTATTATACAGATGACGTGTTCTCAGATAATTTCTACCTTACCTCAGGCGAGGAATACATCTACGACGGCAGAGAGGAACTTCAGATTGTAAAGCTTGAAGGTGAGAATTACCTCTACGGCTTCAATATCCACGACATCTGCGGCAACTATTACATGACAGATTATGTATACCTTGTTACAGACGGAGAAACACCAAGTTACAGATAAATAAAAAGGGCGGCTCACCTTGCACCGCCCTTTTTGCGGCAAAGCACCGCAGCAGATTCCGCATTTTAATATGAAACACAGACTCCGCAGTTTTTATAACGGCGGAGTTCAGTATTTATGCTTCACATGTGATTTATCTCTAAAAAACATAAATTTTTTAATGTTTATCATTAAAAAACTATTGACAAACATAAAATTATATGTTATACTCTGACCATAGTAAGTACTTATGAAATTGAAAATTTGTGTATTATACGGGAAATCCCGTGACTATGGAGGTATTAAAATGAAAAAAGCTGTTGATGTAAACGAAAGAACATTTGAAGAGGAAAAGAAAGACTTCGCCTTAGTCTGCAAGGTTTTTGAAGTGCTGTGCGTTGTGATACTGGCTGTTTTTGCAGTTTCCGCACTGGCAGTAACAATAATCATTGCAGTAAAGGGTGCGGATACGAGGGACGTACTGGTGCTCTCCGTAAACAGTGCAGTTCTCCTTTTCGGTATTGTCAGCGCACTTAACTTCGGTCGTGCAATATTCAGAGCGCTCAAAAGCGGCGAAACTCCTTTCCGCTATGATATAGCAGATAAGGTTAAGGGTGCTTCCCTTGCTCTCATTCTGAGCAGCCTTGCAAGCATTCTCGTTCAGAGCGCTTCAAATCTTTTTTCCGAAAAGTTCAGTGATATATGCCACTATTATTTCTTTCTGACAGTAGGCTGTCTTGTTGTGGGACTGCTTCTGGGAGTTATGTCCTATGTGATGAACTACGGCTGTAAATTACAGCAGGAATCGGATGAAACACTTTAAGGAGGAAAATTATGGAAAACAATAAAACAATAAAGGAAAAAATTCAGTCCTCTGCCCTTGCAGCGCAGGTTATCTCAATACTCACATTGGTTATTATGATTATTACGGTGGGCACTAACATTTTTATGGCATTATGCTCGGAATACACCGTCGATTTTGCAGGTTATATAAAAATAGCGTCAGACAGCGTTATAATGGTTCTTATAGCGTACAGTTGTGCGGCTGTTTTTTCAAGAATTGCAGAAACAGCTACACCTTTTGATTCTTCTAACGTAAAAAGTCTGAGAATAATCGCTCTGTGCATAATGGCGAAAAATATTGTTTCAGGCATTGCGTACGGCTTGGCTGTAAGTATCCGTTCAGGCGAATTTAACTTTGAAGCTTTTTCTTTTGATACAACCTCAACGTTTTTAATTGGCGGTCTTGTTATGATGCTCGCACAGATTTTCAATTACGGTACAATGCTCCAGCAGGAATCCGACGAGACATTATAAGGAGGCGGTCAGATGGCAATAATTTTACGACTTGACCGTGTAATGGCGGACAGGAAAATTTCACTTAACGAGCTTTCCGAAAAGGTAGGAGTTGCAAACGTAAACCTTTCAAAGCTGAAAACGGGTAAGGTCAGCGCAATCCGCTTCTCTACCCTTGACGCAATATGCAGAGTGCTGAATTGTCAGCCCGGGGATATTCTGGAATACGAACAGGGCGAGCAGGAGGAAGAATGAATACCGAGCTTATAATGCGTGTCCGTGAAATGGAGTGTATTTTCGACGAGGTAACCCTTGCAGTAAAAGAAAATGGCGGAGAAATCCCTGAAAATCCCCATATAATCAGCAGAATACGCACCCTTTCCTACTATATAGACAGCGGTCTGTGGCTTTCCGATTATGAAGCCGATGAGCGGGGCGAACTGCCCTCCGGCCTTAAAAGAGGAGTGCTGTCAGAGGACGGGCTTTATAATTTATTAGCGGATTACAGATGAATTTATAAACGGCAAA
>CAZGRB010000024.1:0-12496 GCA_964527695.1 uncultured Ruminiclostridium sp. | reverse complement strand
AAAAATTCAAAACTGGCAGATTTGTGTCTTTTCACAGGGGAAAATATGTGATATTCTTTTTACAGACGGCAAATTTATGCCTAAGATTACAGCTGTGATGTTAAATTTATGGACGGCAATATTGAATATTATTGTAGAAAATTCACATTGCAAAAAAAACCTTAAAGTGATAGACTAAAACTTGTGTGAAAAAACGGCACTATTTATAAATATATGTGCCCAGAACAGAAGTGAGGTATGTCAGAATGATATCACAGATTGCAGCTGCGGTTATTTTCGTGGCTATGTTTATTCTTATCGTTATGGATAAGATAGAGCGTCATTACGTGACGCTGGGCTGCGGTGTTATTACACTTGCAGTAGTATTCGGTCTTTGTATGCAGAGTGGTGAAGCTGTAATACAGACCCTTAATTTCAAGAGCATTTTCACTGCAGAATTCTGGTACAATACAGGTAATTCCGCAGAGTCCGCACCCGGTATAAACTGGGAAACCATCATCTTTATCGCAGGTATGATGATAATGGTCGAGGGCATGGCAAGAGTCGGCTTTTTCCGCTGGCTGTGTATGCTTATCGCAAAGCTTGTAAAATGCCGTACAATCCCGATTTTCATTACTTTTATGATTATGTCAGGCGTTCTTGCAATGTTTATCGACAGTATCACCGTTATCCTTTTCTTAGCGGCAGTTACCGTTGAACTGGCACAGCTTCTCAAATTCAATCCTGTGCCTATGATTCTGGCAGAAGTATTCTGCGCAAACCTCGGCGGCAGTGCTACTATGTGCGGCGACCCGCCCAACATCATTATCGGTACATCTCTCGGCTATTCCTTTGCCGACTTTATCTGCAACACAGGCGTAATGGCAGGTGCAGGTATGATTGCGGCGATTGTCTATTTCTACTTATACTTCCGAAAGGAATTAAGCGCAAACAACGGCCCTGTTGATATGAGCAGATTCCCTGACCCTGCAGAAGCTATCAAGGATAAGAAGGGCTTTGTTATCAGCACTGTTATTTTCCTTATTGCGGTTGTAATGCTTATAACACACGCACAGACAGGTCTTACCGTTTCAACCATAGGTCTTTTCATTGCGGTTGTGACCCTTATCACCGCACCAAGACATATTCCCGAAATCATGAAGGGCGTTGACTATAAGACACTCCTTTTCTTCGTAGGCTTATTTATTGTTGTTGCAGGTCTTGAGCACACAGGCGTGCTTGAGCTTGTTGCGGCGGCAATCGGCGATATCAGCAACGGTAATGTAATGCTTATGCTGGGCATTATAATCTGGGTTTCAGCTATTGCAAGCGCATTCGTTGACAACATTCCCTTTGCGGCAACCATGATTCCGATTATCAAGGCATTGTCTGCAGCACAGGGCGTTGACCTTTCCTCCCTTGCCTGGGCGCTTTCCATGGGCACAGACATCGGCGGAAGTGCAACACCTATCGGTGCTTCCGCAAACGTTGTGGGAACATCCGTTGCGGCAAAGCAGGGTTATCCTATCGGCTGGGGCAAGTACTGCAAGGCGTGCGCACCTGCAACAATAATTGTACTTGCTATCTGTACCGTTATTATTTTTGTAAGATATCTGTAAGGAGGTACCTATGGAAAAGCAACTGATTATTTCAATCGGCAGAGAATACGGAAGCGGCGGTCATTTTATTGCGGAAATACTTGCAAAGAAATTCGGCATCCCCCTTTATGACCACAATCTTCTGGACGAAATTGCGGAGGAAAGAAACATTTCTTCTGAGGAACTGAAGCAGTATGACGAAGCTCCCAAAAAGCACCTTCTCTCCCGTACAGTAAAGGGATACAGCAATTCTCCAGAGGAAAACGTGGCACATATGCAGTTTGCTTATATGCAGAAGCTTGCAGATAAAGGAAAATCCTTTGTAATTGTAGGCAGATGCGCTGAATTTGTACTTAAGGACTGCCCTGCTATGGTATCGCTATTCATTCTGAGCGACCACAAAGCCAAGGTAGAGCGTATATGCAGGATAAGAAATATGAACGAGCAGCAGGCTCTTGCGGCAATGTACCGCCACGACAAGCACAGAAAATCCTATCACAACTACTATTGCGACGGCAAGTGGGGCGATTCACGCTGCTACGAGCTTTCCGTAAACAGCAGCAGACTGGGACTTGAAGGCACAGCCGAGGTAATTGAAAGCTATATAAGAAAGCGTATGGAAAATATGTAAAAAACGGCAGGTCGTAAGTGTGGTGCTGATATAGAAGCTTTATACGTATTTATCGGGGGAACCTTTCTTCAGAAAGGTTCCCCCGTACCCCTTCCAAAGACTTTTAATACTAATTTAAGCCAGACAGGAGATCCCCTGTCTGGCTTAAATTAAAACTGAAAGTTTTAGGAAAGGAGTTTGAGGAAAACCCTTTTTCAAAAGGGTTTTCCTCAATAACATGTATAAAAACTTCTATACGAACGTTCTCCTTACACCCTGCCGTTTTTTTCAGCTTACTCTGCCGTTTTCGTCCTTGACAAAGCCTTTTTCTATGGCACAGGCTATGCCCTTTTCTACGGCGGATTCGATTGCTCCTCCTATGCGGTTGTAACCGAACACTGCCGCTGTAACACGTACAAGGTCTTCCCTTGTCATGCTTATCTGATTCTTTATTATTTCATTTACTGCATTTGCGATTTCCTGAGGGGGAATTTCGTCCATACTGCGTTTTTCATCTCCCTCGGCAGGTGTCCTGTAAATCGTAAAGCTGTCAGGCATTACATCATTCTGCCATAAAAAGCCGTCAATTTCCGTCACAGGAAGCTCTGCGAGAATTTCACGCACACGGTTTTCTGCCTTTTCGGTCACACGTGTCATATCAAATGCGGAAATCACCTTTTTTATAAGCACATCAGTGCTTACAGGAGCTTCCGTGCCGATTACCGCTTCGCATATTCTGCGGATTTTCGTGTCGGATTTTTCCTCGTAGAAATCCTCCGCCTTGCCCATAACGGAAGGGTTGTAGCTTTCGTAAACCACAGCGTTTGCTGACTTAGCGGAAGCGGTTTCCTCGACAGTTTCAGGCTGAGGTACAGGCTTTTCTTCCCGCTTTTCTTCAATCACAGAAGCAGGCGGATTGCGGTAAACGCTGAGTTCTTCCTCAATTCTGTTGCCTACCTCAGCAAGCACCTTAGGAAGATTGTCATAAACGTCAAGAATCCATACATTGTGGATATTCCAGCCAAGACCCTCCAGCACCGAGGGCTGGGAGAGACAGCGGTCACGGGCTGTACCCGATTCGAGGTAACGCTGTCCGTCGCAGCGGATACCAAGAATGTAGCTTTCGGGGTCGTCGGGGTTGATAACGCCGATATCAATTTTGTATTCGGAGCAGCCGATGTTGCACCGTGTCTTATAGCCCATTTTTTCAAGCTCTGCCGCAATAAATTCCGCAAGACTATCGTTTTCTGCCGTAACAGCAGTACGCTTGGGAAGTGCCGCCGTACCACGCTGTGCAAATTCGAGGAAGCCCTTTAAGCCTGCAACGCCATCCGAATCCGTGCGGTCAAGGTCAATCATATCGGGAGTAATTGTTGCGTAAACCTGCATTTCCTTGCGTGCTCTTGTAATCGCAACGTTCAGTCTTCTCCAGCCGCCGTCACGGTTGAGAGGGCCGAAGTTCATGGAGACATTGCCCTCCTTGTCGGGACCGTAGCCTATGGAGAACATGATAACGTCACGCTCATCACCCTGCACATTTTCAAGGTTCTTGATTAGTACAGGCTCATACATACTGTCCGCAAGGGTTTCAAGCTCGGGATTCTTTCTGAATTCCTCGCTTAAGAGGTCGTCAATAAGTATCTGCTGGACAAGGCTGAAGGTAACTACGCCGATACTTTCCTTACGGAGCTTATCGTTGCTTATACGGCGGACAATTTCCGCTACAACTGCCTCTGCTTCCGCCCTGTTCTGACGTGTGCCGCTCTTGTCGTAGAAGCCGTCAACGTGGATGTACTTTACACGTGAAACAATATCATCGGGCGACGGGAATGTAAGGAGCGAATTTTCGTAATATTTCGCATTACTGTATGCAATAAGACTTTCGTGGCGTGAACGGTAGTGCCATTCAAGCTTCTGCTGGGGCATTGCCAGAGCGAGGCAGTCGTCCAGCACGCTTTCAAGGTCTTCCATTTCAATGTTTTCTTCGTCAACGTGCTCAGCGGCAAAGAAGCTTGTGGGCGGAAGCTGGTTGGGGTCGCCCACCACAACCACATTTTCCCCTCGTGCAATTGCGCCTACCGCTTCGCTTGTAGGAAGCTGTGAAGCCTCGTCAAAGATTACAAGGTCAAATTTCGGGAACGAGGGGTCAATATACTGCGCTACCGAAATAGGGCTCATCAGCATACACGGGCACATTCTGGGAAGAAGATTTGGGATATTGTCAAAGAGCTTTCGGATAGGGGTCATTCGTCCCTTGTTCTTTATTGTCTTAAGAAGCATTCCGATTTCCGAGGAGTCCGCCGCATTTGAGGAAACCTGCGGAACGTTTGCCGAAAGCTTTGCCGTAAGCTCACGCTTTGTAAGGGCGGCAAATTCTTCGTCAAGCTGACCGAAGCGTTTTATGCAGTCCTCGAATGCAGCACCTCTGAAGCCTGAAAGCAGAGGCTCGGCGGAAATTGCCGTATTTGCAGCGGCATAGGAGAATCCCGAGAGGAATGAGGACATAATTTCGTCGGCAGGGATTTCACCTGTCATAAGCGCTTCGGAAACATTGCCGAGTCCGACGGCACTTACCTTATGAGAAGCGGAAACCACCGCACAATGTTCACGGAGCATATGTGCGTTTTCAACCCATATGCCTGCCGCCTGTGCCGCACCCATAAAGCAGGAGGGATAATCTCCGTAAACCATGGTGAAATTAACGCCGTATTCTTCGGTAAGCTGTCTCACAATATTCTCGTAGGCAGTGAATTTTTCGCTGTATGCTTTCATTGCCGTTTCGTCAGCCTTTGAAATTATCTTTTCCTTTATTTCTTCATTCTTTATCTTCGGAAGATATGCACTCAGCTCAAGGCTATCGGAAAGGGATTTGTTAAGCTTCGGAAAATCAGTGTCCTTCCCTGCCCACACCGCTCCGAAAAGGGAGGTCAGATTCATATCCGCAGAGGAAATTTCCTCTGCAAGGCTCTGGCGGCGTGCAAGCCTTTCGATTGCCGCTGTGAATTCTTCGTCGGTTGGCTTGCCCTTTTTGCGGTAAATTGCCATCTGCTTTAAAAGCTTCGACTTACCCAGCATTTTTCCAAAAGCCCAGCTCTGCTCTGCCTTTTTCCAGTCAAGCTGCGCCTGCACTGCATTCCAGCTTTCAACTGTATCGTCAAATTCCTCACGCACAAGGCAGGAAACCTGTTCATACTCAAGCCCTGCCGAAATAAGCTTTTCTGCTCTCTCCTTTTTGAGGGCATACTCGCTGTCGCTGACAACAGCCTTCATTATATATTCCGAATCAAGTATGATTTTTGAAGCGTAAGCTATATTTTCCGCCATAACGATGCCTGCAGCGGAAAGACCCGTAAGGGCAGTGTATGCGGCGTTTACCTCGTTTGCGGCAGTTATGAACCGCTGGCAGAGAGCTGTGAAATTATCACGCATTTCAGAAGTGTAATCACACAGACCGACAGCTTTTAGCTTTGAATTTACATATCCGCCTGCCTGCTTGTCTGCGTTTACAAGGTCGGTAACTGCGGAACGCTGTGCGGCAAACTGTTCAGGCGTCACACCTGCGGAGGAAATCTGCAATCTGCCCTTATTCGCAATGTTCTGTTCATACATTACAAGCAGGTCATAAAGAGACATACCGCAGGGCTGTTTCCGATGAAGTGAAGCTATCGTTCCGTTAAGCTTCTTTCTTGTTTCAAGAAGCTCTGCGGCAGTTTTCGCATAATCCTCAGGCTCTTTTGTCCTGCGGATATTCAGTGTCTTTTCAAGCTGTGAAAGTACAACCCTTTTCTGGGTTTTGTTGGAATGCAGTTCAAGGCAGAACGGGTCAAGCCCCAGCTTTGCAAGACGCTTCTGTACTACAGATAACGCCGCCATTTTTTCCGCCACAAAAAGCACGGTCTTACCCTGATACAAAGCGTTCGCTATCATATTTGTGATAGTCTGCGATTTACCTGTGCCGGGGGGTCCGTGAAGCACAAAGCTTTTGCCGTTTGAGGCTTCATATATTGCGGAAAGCTGTGACGAGTCGGCGCTTACGGGAACAGCAAGGGCTGACGGCTCTATGTCATCGGGATTTTCCACAGGCGGTATTTCGTCCGTAAATGTGATTCTGCCCTCCATAAGGCTTGCGACAATCTTGTTCTGCTTTAAATCATCACTTCTGCTCTTTATGTCATTCCACATAATAAAGCGGCTGAAGGAAAAATGACCTAAAAATACTGCATTGATTATCTCCCAGTTCTTCATTGCCGAAACCGCTTCTGCAATACGGCTGAATACCTGCGGCAAATCCACACCCTTTTCGTCTGCGGGCAAGGGCGACAGTCCCTCCGCAGTTATGCCGAAATCCTGACGGAGAAGCTCTAAAAGAGTCACGTTTATCTGCGCTTCTTCGTCACGGCTTCTTATGGTATAGGAACGGTCGATGTTCTTACGAACAATGTCCACAGGCACAAGAAGAACAGGGGCGATACGTGCCTTTTCGCACTTGTCGTTCTCAAACCATTTCAGAAAGCCCAATGCAAGATACAGCGTGTTTGCCCCGTTTTCTTCAACGCTTACCTTTGCCTGACGGTGAATCTTTTTAAGTGACTTTTCAAGCTCGGAAGCAGTCATATATGTATTTATTTTCTTATGGTCAAGGTCATCAATTATATCCTCTGACGGACGGTTTTCTTCATAAAGCTTCAATTCATTCTGAACAAAGTCAGAGCCGTCCTCCGCAGGAATCAGCTTAAAGCTGTCATCGGAAAAAATCCTGTTTTCAAGCTCGGCAGTGTTCCCTGCGGAAAGCTGTACCGATGAGACTGTCGGACGGAAATTCAGCAGGCTGTTGCGCAGGCTCAGGTCAAGAAGCTTTCTCTCCCACAGCTCCTGCTTTGTGATTGTTTTATTCTGAGCAGTCTGTTCCATAATACAAAACCTTTCTTTGATTAATCAATTAATTACAGTATACCATATTTTACGGAAAAATCAAGATTTTTCCTTGCAGACAGAATAGTTTAAAAGCATTTTTACTCTTTCGGATTGTTTAAAATGATGAAAATTGTAATTTTTGAAAATAAATAGTGACATTTAAGGAAATTTGTGGTATAATTATCTGGATATTTTTGAAGCATTTTATCGAAAGGAAAAAAATCATGAAAACTCAGAAGCGTTTCGCTGCAAGAGCAGTTTCTCTTGTGCTTGCGGCAACTATTCTCCTCGGCAGCTGTCAGGAAAGCACAATTGTCGAAAACGGAGATATTGACAATATTGCTGCAACAGAAGAAACAACCACAACTACTACTGAAGCAACTACAACTACTACCACAACCACAACGAAGGCTACCACAACCACAACCTCTGCCACTACAACAGAGGCAACTACCACTACCACAGAAGAAACAACAACTGCTTCCGCAGTACAGCAGACGGCAGCTCCCGCAGCTGCAGCGTCAACCGCAGCGCAGACAGCGGCAGCTACCGCAACAACAAAAAAAATCACTACTGTAAAGGAACATGTGTCCGGTTACAGAGGCGGCAGCAGCTACCCTGAAATCAAGCATGACCTTGAATATATGTACGAGCTGAACACCGACTTTATCGGCTGGCTAACAATTAAGGATACACCTATCGACGTTCCCGTTGTTCAGGCTACCGACAACAAGTTCTACCTTGAACACGATTTCTACGGCAGATATGATACAACAAAGGTCGGCACAACCTTCGCTGACTGGCACGTGCCTGTTACCGAGGACGGCGGTCCCGATAACCTTGTAATCTACGGTCACAACATCAGAACAGGTGTAGGTCTTGCAAAAATTACAAACTACTATCCTGACCGTTACGGCAGCCTTGATTTCTACCTTACACATCCCACCTTTGAATATGAATCAATTTACGGCGGTGAAAGTACATATGTAGTTTTCGCAGGTATGTATGTAAACACACAGACAAAGCACGGCAGCGTATTCAACTACTATAAATTCAGAAACTTTAACTCAAAGGATACCTTCTATCAGTATTTTGAAGCAGTATTCGACAGAAGCGTATTCTACAACCCCGCACTTGACATCGCATATGATGACGAGTTCATCACCCTCTCTACCTGCTATTATCCTATGGGTATGGACGTTGATACACGTTTCGTTGTATTCGCAAGAAAGCTCCGTGAGGGCGAAAGCGCAAAAATTGATGTTTCCGAAGCTTACATCAACAAGAGCCCCCTCTACTTCGATTATTACTACACTGTAAACGGCGGCAGCTGGGCAGGCAGAAAGTGGTCCAAGAAGCTTATTCAGGGCTACAGCGCATGGCTTAAGGAACAGGAATAAGAAGGGAGCGCCTTCGGGCGATTCCTGCCTTTTTCAATGCTCTGCTTTATCGGAACAGGAAAAACGGCAGGAGCACATAATACTGCTTTACAGTACCCACACTAAGGCGTGCACCTTTGAGTAACACCCACCTTTTATAAGAAGTGATTAATCTTCATTTGTAAATCAGATAATGATAAAGAGAAATAACCCGTGAAGAAATTCTTCACGGGTTATTTTAACATCTGACATATAAATTGGAATCTGATTATTCAAATACATTGATAATATATCCATCAATAGTTGTTATGCTACAAGTTTTTCCGCCCCAAGGCTGGACTATAACCTCTGTTATTTTATCCCAGCCGTGCGAAATGATATAGTCGTGCATTTTATAAACATCACTTACTTGCATAAAAGAAATAGCACAAGGCTTAGGAGTTCCGTAAAACATTTGAAAGCCCGTAAATGGGGCTAAATGCGCAACCTCGACTTCTGGTACCATATCAAAAACCACTCCATAGCAACCTTTTTCATTACTATCTCGCTCAACAATATTGCTATACCAACCTAGCACATCTTCAAACCACTTTGCAGTTTTGTCCATATCCAATGTTAAATAAACAGGTGCATTCTCCTTAACAACATATCCTTTTTCACTGAACTTGCTCATATAAGTACCTCCGTCAAATTTTGATTTGTCATTATTATAACAAATCGTTTGCATAAAGTCAACGATATAAGCGGTGGGGTTATGTTATATGTAAGTATTTTTAGTTAACGATTGCTGTTGCCAATAACGGATATAAAACGTATTATTACAGGCAAAATTAAAAATGTCGAAAATTTTAAAAAATTTCAAAAAAGGTATTGACAAGCGTCAACAATTCTGCTATAATATATCTTGTCGCTGAGCTAAGAGCCTTGCGACAAGGTGATATGGCGGTATAGCTCAGTTGGCTAGAGCACTTGGTTCATACCCAGGGTGTCGTTGGTTCAAATCCGACTGCCGCTACCACTAAGGCCCGTTGGTCAAGAGGTTAAGACATCGCCCTTTCACGGCGGAATCATGGGTTCGATTCCCGTACGGGTCACCAACTTAAACAAAGACGAACACTCACACTCGTGGGTGTTTGTCTTTGTTTTTATACAAAAAGCTGTTGCTTGTTGCAACAGCTTTTTCCTTTCAGTTTTCCAGCGCCTTCATAAGGAGATAATCCTTGCCCTCGTCAAAGATTGCCTTTACGGCCTCCTCATCAAAGGGAACCCTTATGTCTACGTCGTTTCCGCTTTCGTAATCTTCGCCCGAGTCAACGGATACATCACCGTTTTCATCAAGAAGAAGTGAACCCGAGAAACCAAGCATTGAACCATTATCAAAATATGCACCGCCTACGCCCTGTGCAGAGCCGTTGGGCTCGGTGAAGCCGATAATTGTTACATCGGGCATTCCCTGCATTACGAGAGCAAAATGGTCTGCCGCACTTACGCTGTTGTGATTTACGATTATGGTAAGCTTACCGTCCCATAAATCCTCGCCTGTGATGTAATTGTCAACATCCTTTATGAATCTGCCGTTTTCGTCAGTTGCATAACCGCCCTCTGCGTCACTCCACAGTGCGTCTGTGCAGTAGTAATGCTCTCCCACAGGCATAAATATGGAAGCAATCGCCTTTACCATTCCGCCGTCGCCGCCTGCATTGTCACGCATATCAAGGATAACGTGATTCTTACCCTGAGATTTCATCTCTTCCAGCTTTGTGATGATTTCAGCCTTAAGAATTTTGTATTCGCCGCTTTCCATTGATTCGCTGTCGAACATCATCATTTTAAGACGGAGTGCGGAGGTGTTTTCGTCAATGTCCTCCCACATAAGATGTCCTGTTTCGATACCGCCTGTAATCTTAGTAAGCGCATCCTTCATTCTTCCGCTGTAGTATGCACCCATTTTCGAAAGAACTGCGGTCTTTTCACTGCCGCTGTCATCAAGGAAGGTTACAGTGATACTATCGCCGCCTGTGCCGCCGCAGATAATCGTGCGCAGAAAAGCCTTATTGTCCTTGTCCGCAAATGTAAAGTACTTCATCACTTCATCGTCAATTTCTTCAGGCTTTACACCGTCCCAGGAGGTGATTATCGTTCCGTTTCTGATACCTGCCTTTGCGGCTTCGCTGTCGGGTGCAACATTCACCGCCGCTGTTCTGCCGTCTGCAAGGGTCATGGGTGCTAAACCGTAGTCATTACCCAGCACCTTGTCATACATTTCGGTCATAGTAGTTTCATAATCGGTTGCCGGAGCAAAGCCCACATGACCGTCATTGAAGCGTGCGCAGAATTCTGTCCACACGATAGTATTTTCCAGTTCATCCTGTGACTTGTTG
The DNA here is from genome assembly GCA_964527695.1 of uncultured Ruminiclostridium sp. GTDB lineage: Bacteria > Bacillota > Clostridia > Oscillospirales > Ruminococcaceae > Ruminiclostridium_E. The sequence goes on along the minus strand of CAZGRB010000024.1, from coordinate 1,635 downwards.
ACCGCTTCAAAACGAGGCAGGAATTCCTTGTAGAGTGCGTCAAAATCAACATCCTTATGTTCTGCAAGAACATAGTGTTTTTCCATTGCCTCTATGCCGAATTTAAAGTCATCCACATAATCATATGCACGGTAGCCCTTGGACAATGAACACAGAGGGATTGTCGCAACCGCAAGAACGGCGGAAGCAACTGCCGAAATTCTGCGGAGCTTACCGCTGTCCTTGAAGAAGCCTGCCAGCGGTACAACTGCCGAAATATATGCGGGAAGCATATAGATTTCAAAGCCTGCAAGCCCTGTGACAAGAAGTGCAAAAATTGCAGGTGCCGCATAGCAGATACGCCATTTCTGGGTTAATCTCTTTTCCGCTACCTTTGAAAGTATGAAAAGCAGTACAGACAGCACGATCAAGAGGATTGCAAGAATTAAATCAATATATTCCATTGTAAATCCTCCTTAGTGCATATCGTCGTTCTTAAAGAACGTATAACCTAAAAGCAGTGCGATACTGCCGATAATAACGGAAACCAGAATTGTGGGAATAACAAAATCGGCGGAAAGAGCTGTTTCATATATGTAGTGCAGATCTCCGCCAAGACCGAAGCTCTGCCACTCGTTGATAACTGTAATTGCGTTTATGTTGGTCATTCCGAGAACAAAGCAGCGGTCTGTTGTTATGGGGACACTCATACCGAGAACAATACACAGCACATAGCTGATACCCATAACAATATAAGGATTCTTGATTATAAATGTAAGGAAAATGAATTCGCAGATAACCCTTGCTATGGGGAACGCCATAAGCAGGTATCTCATAAGCATATCCGTGAAATTAACCTTATCGCCCCAGCCGCCTATTATTATAACATCTGCGGCAATCGGAACTGCTATAATAAGCATTGTAACAAGAGTGCCGATAATAAGTGTGGGGATTACTCTGCCGAAATACACCTCACGTCTTGTATGTCCTGCCATTATTTCGTAATTCATGGTCTTGTCGGTAAAGTCCACACCGCAGGTCTGGGCTGTGAACAGGTACGTGAAGAACTGAGCCAGAAGCGGCAGCATAGTTGCCAGCATTACTGCGTGCTCTCCGCCTGTTATTTCAATATCACCCGATGCCATATCCGCTATCATAAACACCAGCATAAGCATTACCGCTAAGATACAAATAAAGATAAGGCGGCAGATTTTATCCTTGCTCAGCTGTATAAGCTGAGCCTTCATTATATTTTTCATCTGCTGTCCTCCTTACTTCATATCGCTCTCGCGGAAATACAGGTAGCTTATTAAAATACAGCCTATTCCTGCCACAAGTGAAACTATGATTGTTGCCGCCGCATAGGTGGGGTCAATGCTCATATCAAATACCATTTCGTCCTTGCCGTTTATGTATTCCCAACCGTACTTTACGGGAGTTACAAGGTCTGTGAAATTCGCCAAAGAGAAAGCGGTTACAAAATTGCCGACCTTTATTCCGCCGAGCTCAAGCCACATAGGTATGGTAGCACCCATCTCAATAAACAGATAACTTACAATAAGACCGATATAACAGCTCTTTGTAAGGAAGGTGAGCAGTACGCATTCACCGTACATTCTGAATATTGTAAATATGGAAAGGACGCAGCGGAAAATC
>CAZGRB010000023.1:12453-17139 GCA_964527695.1 uncultured Ruminiclostridium sp. | reverse complement strand
ATATTGCAAGAGAGCGGACAGTTATTCTTGCGACCCATGTTGTAAGCGATATTGAATCAATCGCCCACAGGGTTATAATGCTCTGCAAGGGTAAGCCTGCGGCAGTGGGAACTCCCTCACAGCTTATAAGCGGTATCCGTGAAAAGGTTTATGAAATCTGCGGCAGTTATGACGAAATAAACACCCTGAAAGCCGATTACGGCAAGGGGCAGATATATCAGACGGAAAAGGGATATGTTCTGCGTATCGTGGCAGATGAAAGACCCTGCGGATTTCAGAACGCAAGCGGCAACATCACCCTTGAAGACGTATATCTCTACTATGCGGAGGGTCGGTCATGAGCGAAATAAGACGTGTGCTTCTCTCCCGAAGAACGGCACTGTATCTTTTCATAGCGGTGTTTTTAGGGTGCGTGTTTTTCATGTACGACTGCTTTTCCGAAAAGCAGATTACCCTGTCGGGAGATGAACTTACCGCATATATAGACGGCTATCCTGATTTTCTGAAATCGGTACAGGATAATGCAGAAAACTTCGGCACAATTACCGCACTTTCGGGCGGGTTTTCGGCGGAAAATATAAGAAAAACCGCCGAGGATTACAACGTCCTCGCAGGTATAAAACCAATGTACGGTGAAAACAAGGGTGTTGTGCTTATTTCGGATTATGTAATGGCGGATTTTCTTATAATCGGTGTTACACTGCTTACGGCGGTGTCATTCATCGAGGAAAAACGCAAGGGCCTTACCTTCCTTGTGCGCAGCACGGAAAAGGGGCGGACTATTCTTTCGGTTCAGCGTGTTGCGGTTATTTTTATAATCGCATTTACTGCAAGTATTCTGGTGCATACAGGGCTTTTTGTTGCCGCACAGCTTACCTGCGGTGATATGAACGTTATGCGCCCTATACAGTCTGTGCCTGAATTTGCTCTCTGTCCTTTTAAGATAAGCATACTGGATTATCTTTTATTTTCGGTGATCATTAAGGCGCTTTCAGCGGTGACGGCAGGGCTTCTGATTTTTCTTCTTCCCTGCGTTCTTGAACCTGCAATTGCGGTTACGGTGTTTGCGGTTTTCACTGTGTCGGAATATCTTTTATACGGACTTATTCTCCCCACGGACAGGCTTTCACCGCTTAAATTCTGCAACATTATTGCCCTTTTACGAACGGATATTTTCTTTAAGGAATACTGCAACCTGAACGTTTTCGGAAATGCCGTAAGCTTTTTTACCTGTGCTGTTGTGACAAGTCTGATACTGCTGGTAACCCTTGCTGTACTGTGTATATTTTTTGGCTCAAACGAAAAAAGCAGTCTTTCATCAGGCGGTAAGCTTACAGAAAAAATCAGCGTGATTTTAAGCAGAGAAGCACCCTCTCTCCCCTTGTGGCTATGGGAAACAAAAAAGGTATTTATAAATCAGAAGGGCGCGTTTATTCTCGCTGTTGTGGTTTATATTGCTGTAAGCTCTTCCTTTTCCTACCGCTATCTGATTCCTTCGTACAATAAATATGAGCTTTCTTATTACAACAAATATGCAGGGGTTATAGATGATGAAATGCTTGACAGAATCATTGCGGACAGCGATGAAGTACAGGCGGAATATGATAAGGTTTACGAAGAATACCTGACTCTTTACGAAGAAAGCGGAAAGTTGTTTACCGATGAGGTGCTTGCCGTTTACGATAAGCTTGTAATCCTCGGCAACAGGCTTGACGCACTGGACAGACTTAAATTACAGGCGGAAAGCGGACTTGCCTATACTGCAAAAACAGGCATAGAAACCCATATGATAAAAACGGCAGTGTATGAACTTCTGCTGCTTGATGACAGGGTTACCACAAATAAGAATGCTCTTTATATCATGCTGTGCATCATCGGCGCTTTTTCGGGAATAAATGCAAACGAAAACAGATGCAATATGAATTATGCCCTTAAATCCTCTTACAGGGGCAGAAAAAAGCTTGCCGCAATAAAGCTTGCAATAATCGGCATTACAAGTGTTGCGGTAACGGCAGGCGTTTTCCTGCCCCAGTTTTTACAGATAGGCGCGGAGGGCTTCAACGATATTGAAGCCACGGCGCAGAGCCTTGAATTTCTGCGGTTTATGCCCTTTGAAATCAGTATAAAGGGATATCTTATACTTATGATGTGCGTTCGAGCACTGTCGGCATTTGCCGTGGGAATTTTCGTAATGGCTGTAAGCCGTTACTGCCGAAGCTATATTACAGCCATGTGCATATGCTCGGCGGTGCTGCTTGTACCTTCGGTGCTTTCAGGCACAGGAGCAGCGGAAATTGTAAGTGTGGCGGATTTTATCGGGTTCTGTACTATGTAAATAATTTCTTATTCCCCTGTGTCTTTGAAGGTACGGGGGAGTTGCTTTTTAACAAATGTTATGTTATAATCTCCTCAGATAAAGGAGAGATGATATGCTGAGTTTTTATCTTTCGATACTTGATACAGAAGAGGAAAAGACAGAATTTGAGCGTCTTTACAATGCACAGAGGAATGTTATGTACCATATAGCCTACTCAAAACTAAGCAATGCTCATGACGCTGAGGACGCAGTTTCCGAGGCATTCCTCCGATGTGCGAAAAATTTTTCAAGAATTCTTGAAGTTCCGTGTAATAAACGGGGTGCATTTCTGGATGTAATAGTCAGGAATGTTGCAATAGATATGTTCAAAAAGAATTGCAGCGCTCCCGACGATATAGATGATTATTCCCTTATGGCGGATAAAGCTACTGATACGGAAGAGACCGCTGTGGGCAATATCAGCCGTGATGAGCTGATTGAAAAGATAAGGGCTATGCCTGAAACGCTCCGTGATACATTATCTCTGTCTGCGTTCTGTGATATGACAAACAAGGAAATCGCAGATTTTCTGGGAGTAAGCGAAAATACGGTAGCTCAGAGACTTTTCCGTGCAAGGAAAATCATTTCTGAAAATAATTAAGGAAAGGGTGAAAATATATGAACGGACAGCTTTCAGATGTAATGCTGGAAATATGCGAAAATGAATTTTCGGCATATGAGAGTAAGCCTCCGCACAGGTTTTCACTGCATTTCCGCAGAAAGATGAACAGAATGATTAAGGAACAGTATGTTCCGCCCGAAGCTGCTTCTGCCGTGACCATACGCAGAATGAAATATGCAATAATAGCCCTTGTGACAGCAGTTGTATTGCTCACGGGCTTTATTGCAACCGATACGGTTTTTATGAAGGAAAGTGACGAGCTTTTCGGCTTTGACGTCTTTACTGTAAAATACAGCGGTAACGCTCCGACAACCATAGAAAACTACTACGAGCCTGTTGTTCCCGACGGTTTTATAAAAATCGAAGAATTTTCATACAGCACCGACACATTCCATGTAGTATCATACTATAACGGAGATTTTGGTTACACCTTTTCCCAGTCGGTAATTTCCGAATTCTATCTCGGAATTGAAAAGGATAAGGCAATTGCTGAGTTCAGTTACAGCGAAAACAGAATCACCATGCGTTATGAAGGCGGAATCATTGTTGATACAATATGGTGCGACGGTATTTATGTATATCACTTAGGAACGGTTAACAGCGCAATGGATATGTTGGACTTAGATAATCTGCAGGAGGTTTTCCCTGAAGAAGTTAAGACGATTGAAGAAATTTATGTAATAAAATAACAGCCTGTGCAGATGTATTTATTGAAAGTACATCTGCACATTTTTTTGAGAGGTAAAAAATGAAAAAAATTACAGCACTGATTATTTTTACTGCATTCATTACATCCTGTAATGCGTCGGAAGAACCTGCCGCCGTAACCGAAACACCTGCGGTGACAAGCGTAACAACAATCGTATCAACAGCCATAGCTGAAAATAAAACAGACGGTGAAGCCTTGTACGAGGCAGAGTATGCCGAGGCAGTAAGACAGCGGGATATTTCTTCTGATGTCAGGTTTACGGGAATAGAAAAAACAACTGATATTAAATACGGAAATCTGCTTCAGAATCTTAAAAATACAGCACTTCCCGGGCTTATATGTCCTGATAATGAAAACGGTATTCTGTATTTTACAAACCTTTCCGAAAACGAAACACTGTGTAAGCTTGAAGACGGAGTTATAACAGAGCTTCTGCCTGTAACGGCAAAGGCGATAAACTTATGGGACGGCTTTCTTTATTATATCTGTGATACGGAAAGTCCAACAGAAATACCCAGGAACAGTACAGGGGAATTTCGTGTTGAATATACGGGCGATATTTACCGCTATGATATTGAAACGGGTGAAAATGAGCTTTTGATTCAGACCAACGCTTATAATCTCATTGTTTCTGATTTCGGACTTGATTTTTCCGCAGGAGAGAATTATTCCTGTGAAAAATACACCTTCGGTACAAGCGAACGTTATTATCATGCAGATTTTGACGGCAGCAGCATTACGGAAACAGGCACTTTTCCCATTATAGACGACTATCTTGGCATATATTACGGCGAAAACAGGCTTGAAGCAAACGACGGTGCATTTGTTTTGAGAAATACTGATACAGGCAGTTTGACAGAATTGATTTCCCGTAAGGAAACCTGTGATTCGGCTGTAATTGCGGAGGATGTTTTTTATTACCGTCCGAATTTCAAGAATTACCGTCTGAATGAAAAAAGTAATACTGTATCAAGAAATGCGCTTACGGCGATAAATCTT
>CAZGRB010000023.1:0-12443 GCA_964527695.1 uncultured Ruminiclostridium sp. | reverse complement strand
GCAGTGATAGACGGCAGGATTTATATGTGTAACGGGCTTAATTTCATTTTGCTTGAAAACGGGAAGAAAAAACCGATGCTTCTTGAGCTTCACGGTATGAATGACGGACGGCACGAATTTATAGCCCTTTATACCGATGGAAAAACACTGTACGCTGCCGATGACCGTCTGGGGATTTATGTCGTAGAGCCTACGCCGTACGGAAATGGTCTTGAATATTATGAAATAGGCGGAAGCTCAGCCTATGAGGAGGAAAAATGAAAAAGCTTTTATTATTTATTATTCTGGCAGCAACCCTTGCTTCCTGTACAGCAGAAATACCTGCCGATACAAATGAAACAACAACCCCTGAAACCGCAACAACCGCTGCTGTTATTGAAACAAGCGTAACAGTTTTCGGCGAAGATTTGGAGCCTATGTTCCCGCGGGATACAGAGATAAAAAAGGATATGCCCGATTTTACTCCCATAGCTAAAACCCGTGACATAAATTACGGAAATTTTCCTTGTAATCTTAACACAATATATATGAGCGGTTTTATCTGCCCTGATACTGAAAATGATGTTCTCTATTTTACCGATTTAGGCAACACAAACCATATCTGCAAGCTTGAAAACGGCACGGTTATTGAGCTTGTAACGAAATCGGGAAGTTATCTCAATTTATGGGACAACTGGCTCTACTATATCTGCGACAGCGATAATCCTGTAGGTTACAGCGGTTTTATTACCTTAAAAAGCGGTGATATCTGGCGGTATAATCTTGAAACAGGTGAAAACGAGCTTTTCTATGAGGCTGACGCATACACATTGACCATTTCCGATTACGGCATTGATTTTCACTCGGGATATATGGAAGAAACTACCGATGAAAACGGCTTGGAAATGACAATCTTTAATCTCGATTCATACCGCATTGATTTTAACGGTGAAAATCTATGTAAGCTTATGGACGGCTCTGAAAATGTCCCCTATTACGGTGAAAATGTGCTTGTAAACCATAACGGCTACAAGTCCTTTTACAATACAGAAAATAACACATATACAGAAATTCTTCCGCGAAATACCAATTCCCATACCATAAACGGCGACTGGCTTACATATCTGGACAGAACGTTTACAGGGATATACGCATTGAATCTCACAACAGGGGAGACACGTTCCTTTGAAAATGTCAGTGTTCCGTATATTTACGGCTATGTGTGGGTTGGCGATACGCTGTATGCGTCAATGGACTATGGCATTATAGAAATCACCGCCGAGGGTTCACGAGCGGTAAAAATTGCAATAGATGATGTTCAGAGCCGTGTAACCGCCGAAAGCATTATGAGCGACGGCAAGCACCTTTACGGCGCAACTGCCAATTTTCGCCTTTACCGCTACGACTATGACGAAATGATAGGTATGTACAGAGCGGAAGAAATCAGGGAGTAATTATGAGAAGAATCAATAGCATATTTTTAACATTTGTATTGTTTTTGTCCTCTTGCTCTGCAGAAATAACACAGCAGACATCTTTACCCGATACATACCCCGATTTTTTTACCTATGAAATAAACGACTTCGCCGCAAATTTCAATGTGGACGAAAGCGGCACATTGTATCTTTACACCTACACTCATACCGAGGAAGGCTGGGTTGATGAATATACATTGAGTTCATATGATATGGATGGAAATCATACCGAAATCTGCAAGCCTGAAAAAGCACCCAACGGCTTTGATGTAAGCGACGGGATAATTTACGGCGCATATATGGACGTTAAAGCAGGGCATAAGCTGTGTGCCTTTGATACAAAAAACGGGACAATAAACGACATCTGCACACTTGACGGTTTTATTCAGATAAACTGCATAGATGTGTGGGAAAACACCGTTTATGTTCTTGGCGTAAGCTCCGACAGAACGGGAATAAGCGGCGAATATACCGATGAATTCGGAATCTATAACTATGACGGAGAAAAGCTTGTTTCCGTTGATATAATCACAGGAGAAATTGCTGAAAGTGCTGTGCCGTACCCTATTGCCTATTCGCTTTATAACGGAAACTGTACCGTTTATGGTGCAGATAAGGATGGCTATTATTTCTCGGATTTTGAGAATAACAATAAACGCTATCACGAAATCGAGCAGCTCTATAACTTTGATTTCTACGAGCCTGACCGCTATGTTTTTTCGTCGGGCTACGGCATAAACATCAGCACTCTCTGTGCAGGAACAACTGACGTAAATGACGGAATTTCACAGGCGCTTGAGGGATATTTCGTTATGAATGATTTCCGTACCGTAGGAGGATATACATTCTTCAAATCCTACGGCACAGAGCAGGGTGCAGAACAGCTCTGCCGTATCAAGAATTCCGCATATATAAAGAAAAACAACAAGATAAAATTCATAGCCTCGGAGTACAGCTTTGACGCACCTTTCGGCTGCGGCTATACTATCGACTATGAAACCATGGATGCCGACAGTTTTGCGCTTTCCGTATTGTCACAGGACAGTAATTACGATATGTGCGTTGTAAATTCCTTTGAGAATTTTTCTTCAAATATCCGTGACAAGGGAAGCTTTTATCCCTTGAACGACATACCGAATGTGACGGAATATCTGGACAAGTGCTTCCCATATATCAAGGAAGCGGCAACGGACGAAAACGGGGATATATGGATGCTTCCCGTGGCGGTTGACATTCCTGTGATAGTCTACAATAAGGAAACCTGTGCCGAAATCGGTATAGATTTCAGCAGAAAGCCCACAGTTGAAGAATACGTGGCAATCTGCGAAAAGGCATCTAATTCCAAGTACAAGGACGGCTTTGCAACCCACACCTATATTTTCACACAGAATCTGCTTATTCAGTATATGGCGAATCATACTGTCTTCGATACGACTTTTTTCAGAAGCTTTGCGGAGTTTGCAAAGGAGAAAATAAACGTTTCCGATTACACAACATACCCTGTATATTTTCCCGCTGTGGGTAATGCGTGGAATTATCTTTACGAGGAGGGCGCAGAGAAAAATTGCCTGTTTTCTTATGAACGAAGCGGAAATGAAACAGTGTGGCTGACAAGCTTTGACTGCTTTGAATTTGCTGAGACTCCGAGTATTGATATGAGTGATAAGACAAATGCCACCTGCGCATTTATAACTGTGAACCCTTCATCAAAAAATCTTGAAGCAACTCTCGATTATATTTCCTCACTTGCAGAATATTTAGGCAGACAGGAAAACAGCTTTATGCTTTCCGACAAAACAACATACACCGTTCCTGACAGCCTCTATAATCTCTATGCAGACGCAAATATCGGCTTTAACGTAAGTGAGGAAATCTGCTATGAATCATATGTAAAATATCACAGCGGAGAAATAAGTCTTGATGAAATGGTTGCGGAGTGCGACAGAAAGATGTCGGCGTATATGAATGAATAACCTCTTGACATTACCCGTGTATAAGGGTAAAATAAAAAAGAGGTGATGAAAAATGCTGTCTGTATATCTTTCGATGCTGGATAACCCTGCGGATAAGGGGTTTATCGGGCAGCTCTACAAAGAATATGAACAGGAGCTTTTTTCTGCCGCATACCCAATTCTTAAAAATAATGTCGATGCCGAGGACGCAGTACACGAAGCATTTTTAAGCGCAATAAAAAATATACACAGACTCCGCACCTTTTCCCGTCACGAAACACGTCTTTATATGATTGTAATAGTGAGGAATGCTGCAAAGCGTATCTACAACAAACGTAAAAAGCTGAACGAATGTGACATAGACGAGTTTTATGATATTGAAGGCGATATGAACGTTGAGGAACAGGTGCTTGATAATATTTCGCTGAATCAAATCGCAGCGGCAATGCGTGAGCTTTCGGATTACGAATACGAGCTTCTTTATCTTCATATTGTCGGCGAGTATAAGCCCCGTGACATTGCGGAGCTTATGGGGATTTCGGGCGACAACGCCCGTCAGCAGCTTCACAGAGCACGAAAGAAGCTTATAGAAATTCTTAAGGAAAGGGGTATCGGTGATGGAAAATGATTTACTGAAAGCAGCACTCCTTGAAACTCTTTCCGAACGTGCATTACAGGAAATATCCAATGAAAAACACCGTTTTTCATTAAAATACAGGATGAATCGCAGAAAAAACTGTAAAGCGGAATATGAAATCCCGTATTCGTATATACCGCTGAGACGTATGCCGAAAGCAGCATTAATAATAATCCTGCTCAGTCTGCTTTCCCTTGCCGCCTGTGCAGCGACGCAGATAATAAGAGGCTTTACGCAGAAAAATTATGAAGGTTATTCTGCGCTTTCGCCTTTATCTGAAGGAACACGAAACTGTATAACAGAATTTTACTGGCTGCCGAAAGACACAGGCTGTAAATATCTGGGCAGAGAGATTACATACAGCGGTGAAAATATTGCAGAGGTGTTCAGCAGATATGAATATAACGGAAAGCTTCTTACCCTGTGGCAGACATTGCCTGTGGGAGAAATGTACGTTGATACCGAAAACGGAGCACTTATGTCTATTGAGTATAATGGGCTTTACGGCTGGGAATATGATGATAATATTATAAGCCGCAGCTGCTGGCAGCAGGACGGGTATATGTTCGTAATTAATGCACAGGATAAAGATGTTACAGAAAAGCTTATAAAGAATATAGAAATATACTGCGGCTGATTTAAATCAGCCATAATTTTTTGTCACGTTTAAGTGGTTTTGAGGATTGTAATAGTGAAGGGACTGATTATATGAAAAAATTATCGCTTTTAATGATAGTTTCTATGCTGCTTTCCGGCTGCTCGTCTGCACAGACAGAGGAGCCTGCAGGCACAACTGCGCCAACTCTCTATTACGGTACAACCCAGCGTACAAGAGCCACTCTCCCAGAGCCTGTAATCGAGGAAAGCGACCTTCTTTCGCCCGAAGCACCCGAAATAAGCTTTACGGGTCTTACTGACATGGGCGAAACTCCCAGGCAAGGTAACATACCTTCAAATCTGGGTCATTTTGATTTTTCGGGACTTGTATGCCCCGATGAGGAACGTGACTGCACCTATATTTCCGCTGTAGGGTATGATAATCTTCTTCATAAATTCGTTGACGGCAAGGACCAAGGTGTTATATTTGATAAAACCGCCTGGGCAGTTAACGTCTGGGGCGGCATGATTTACTGCCTTGCGGACAGCGACCATCCCATGCTTGAATTTAAGCTGGGCGGATTTATGAACACTGACAACGGCGGTGATATTTACCGTATAGATCCCGACACGGGAGAATCGGAGCTTATCCTTGACAGCAACGCGGTTGATTTATATATCGCGGATGGGGTTTTATACTATACAAGACGGAGCTGGGGCATAGCTGATTTCGAGACCTTTACCTGTTCGCTGAACGGCGAAAACCCCGAATCTCTCGGAACATCCGTTGTGGGCTTCTGCGGGAAGTATCTTGCAGTCTATGATGATGAATGTGATTATTACGCACAGCTTCTTGACCCTGAAACGGGCGAACGTATAGCATTCACCGATGAATACGGAATACGTTGTTTTTCTGTCTGCGGTGATAAAGCTTACTACTGCAACGGTGATATATTTGAGCTTGACCTTATATCGGGCGAAGAACGCAGTATCGATCCACCTCAGGATTTCTGCAACGGCTATGCTGTTATCGGCGAAGATATTTACTGCGGCTGGATTGCAACATATGCGGTAAATCCCGAATTTTCAAGGGAACAGGGTTCAAAGCTATGGACGCATTATGAATCCGATTTGAAAAGGCTTCAGAACAACAGAATTTCAGCAGGCTATTATGAGCCTTATTATACTGATGGTGAGAGAATTTACGTCATGAAGCAGCACCCTGAAAGCGGACTTTTTATGCTTATAGAGCTTAAATTTGACTATGAAAATAAAACAAGTACGGAGGTACCCATACTGTGAGAAAAGCGCTTGCATTATTTCTTGTCTCAGCCTTTTTGTTTTCAGCCTGTTCGGCAAAAAATGAAAGCGAATACAGTGAAACAGAACAGCTTAATGCTTATCTTTCCTATGAGGTCGAATACAATAATGTAAAGACCTTCTGCGGTGATGACAAGGGCGGCTTATATGTTGTTGCTGCGCCTTTTGAAGAGCCATGCACCCTGACATATTATGATAAAAACGGCGCAGAGATTTTCAGCAGTGAAACAGATTACAGTTCCGTAAGCGATATGCTGTTCTATGACGGCAGACTATATCTTGCATACAACGGATATAAAGCCGATTACGGTTCAGGTGCATTTGTTGATGCTTTTGATACAGAAACAGGCGAAAGGTCACTATACTGCTGTTTTCAGAATTTAAGCAGTATAAAAAATATTGCCATACTTGACGGAAAAATAGCTGCAATCGGCACTGATACAGCCAAGACAGGGCAGAAATGCGGATATATGCGTAACGGAATGGAAGAAGTAACCTATAACGGTACTGCAGTTTACACACAGGACGGCAAAGAGATACAAACGCCTTTTCCCATGGAGATGTGTTCGGCAGAAAACAGCCTTTTGATTTACGGCTGTGACAATGAAAACGGTTATTATTTCCGTACTTATCAGAATGACAGACTTTCCGAGCCTGTATATACTGACCAGTTGGGAAAAATCAAGGGATTTGCAGGCTTCGGAGAAAGCTGTTTTGTGACTCAGTCTGCCAACAGTGTGAATTATGAAACACTGCTTGCGGGAAATGCAGGGGAGGGAAGTGCCGCTGAGATTTTCACAAACGTTTTTATAACAGGTGAATACCCTGAAGTAAAAACATTTGGCGAATTCTGCTGGTTTATAAACAATGTTTCGGGTAAAATTGAGCGCATATATCTTCCTGCATATTATAAGGGCAATCAGACCATACAAATGCTCTGCTCTCTTCATTCCGATGGAACGCCCTTTACCTGCGGTTACAATATTGAAACTGAAAAATACGGAAATGAGGAGCTTGCTCTTAAAATTCTCTCACAGGACAGGGATTATGATATCTGCTATGTAAGCTCACGTGCAGGTGCTTCGGGTAATATCCGTGATAAGGGTAGTTTTTATCCGCTGAATGCTGTGAACGGTGTAGAAGCATATCTTGATAAGCTGTTTCCATATATAAAAGAAGCCTGCATGACCGAAAACGGCGAGATATGGTGCATACCTGTAAGTATAGACGGTTTTGTTCATTTCTATAACGAAGAAAATATAGTTAAAACAGGTTTTGATTTACAGAATATGACAATGGAGCAGTATTTTGACTATATCGATTATATGAAAGCCGAGGGGCTCAGCGAAAAGACCTGCCGTAATTCATGGACCTTCTCGGAAATGGTGCTGCTCGAATATCTTGCCGAATATGACAGTTTCGATACGGCTGTTTTCAGGGAAACGGCACAGCTTATAAAAAGCCGTTTCAACTGTATGAATCCCGACGGAACAGTGAATACAGAGGAGTTTGTGATTTCTTCTTCAAAGCTTCAACAGGAATTTCTAACGGGTGATGTGAGCGGTATATATTCGGAGATGGATATGCTCAGGATAAGCGGAAGATTCTACTATTTATGGAATAAAAATATGCGTGCGGCACCTGCGCCCGATTATGAGAATAATGGCAAAAATCTTGTGAATGTAATTTTTATAGCGGTAAATCCTTCAACGGATAACTTATCAGAATCTCTTAACTATATATCTGCGCTTGCTGACTATCTCGGGAGGCAGACGGACACCTTTATGCTGAGCAATAAAGAGATGTATTCGAATACAAAATGTGCCACTGATCTTTACGGGATTTTTGAGAACGGCATTATCGGATATTCCTATCCCGATGAGCTTTACAGAACCGATTTCACACGCTATCTGTCGGGACAGCTGACCCTTGACGAATATATAACCGAAGCGGACAGAAAATTATCTGCATATCTTAACGAATAATGTAATATCAGAGGGCTGAAACAGATGTTATAATTGAGACCTGCAAATAAAAGTCAAGGGGTAAAATGAAAGTTTCACATAACTTTCACAGAAAAAAAGAAGGCACGACAATAAGACCGCCGAAGCGGTCTGAAAAAATATAATGCAGCCGCAGCTGACCGGCAACCTTGACAGAACATCATAAAAATGCTGTGGGTGTCGTGCCGACGGTGAGGAACTCATGAATAGATGAAGTCAGTCACCGTCGGAGGCAGCCATTGTAGCATTTTTATGATAACCTGTCAAGGTCAAGCGGCTGCGCCGTGCCTGGGTTTTGCCTCCGGATGAAGAATCTATGAATAGATGCTATTGCGCTGGCATGACCTCTTTGACTCTTGCGTAATAGATGCGGAGAAACTTGTGGGCAGCGGCAATCATGTAAACTTTGTAAGGCTTTCCTTCAGTGCGTTTCTTGTCAAGGAACTGGTATACCGGCTCATCAGCCGGCTGTCGCTGAAGGTAGATCGTCATGATCAAAAACAACGTTTTTCGCAATGCCGGGGAACCACGCTTTGAGATGCGTCTGGATTTCGGATCATCTTTACCGGATTGATCAGGTGGCGGATCAATGCCAGCCAGAGCTGTCAGAGACTTATTGCTTTTCAACCTTGTGACATCTCCGATTTCAGCAATGAGCTGCGAACAGAACACTTTTCCAACGCCGTACAGATTCATAACAGTTGCGTATTCCGGAAGCTGAGATGCAAGAATATCCATTTCGGAATGAAGCGTTCCAACTGCTTCAAGCGTAGAATTGAGGAACTTGGCAGCATCAGAAACCATCTTCCTGACTGCCTCTGTCATCGGCAGTGTGCTGACAATTGTTCTTGCATAAGCATGAATTTGTTCAGCTTTTGATTCACTGTAATTGTAATGTTCCTTTTTGCACCAGCTTTGATACTTTACCTTGAATGCAGATAAAGAGAGCTTTGCGACAGAATCCACATGAGGAAATTTTACTACAAAATCCACCCATTTCTCATGACCGTCTGACGCTCTGCGCGGAGATGTGAACAGTGTATTTGCATTCGGGAAACAGCAATCCAATAATGCAATGAGACTGTTCTTCTGCATCACAAGAATCTTGTTCAGCTTGATGCATTGCCGGTTCATGATCTGCAAGGTTTTGCGAACCGTTTCAGCTGGTTCGTATTTACGCAGTTTTATCCACTTGTCAAGCGCATATGATGCGATTTTTAGAGCATCGAGCTTGTCTGTCTTAACTTTTCTAACACGGTTTGTGTCGTAGTCATCTATCACCAACGGATTGACTACGGATACAAATATACCCGCATGATGGAGTGCATTTGCAACCGGCTCATAGTATGTACCGGTGTACTCCATGACAACTTTCGTTTCACCGGACAGTGATTTGATGAAGCTTACCAATTTCTTCTAACCGCTGTCTGTGTGGAACACATCAAAAGGTTCAGCTATGACTACCCCAAAGGGCTGGATCACTGCTACAGTACTTTTCCCTTTGGATACGTCAATTCCAACTGCGTTCATAAACATCTCTCCTACTGGTTGAATTTGTGATCGATAAATCCACACTTTCCTCGTTACCTATTCTGCCTACTGAGTAATGCGAGCGCGTATGGATGGCTCTACCTGCAAAATCGAACGCTATAACGAAAGCATGGATAACAGTCTCAATCACGGGCGTGGTGTCCCAAGGTGAGAAACGTTAGTCCAATCACTGCTTTCATTATAGCTTAAGTAACAAGTGCGTGTAAACCATGACTGGTTTGTCATGGATTTATACGACCAAATATTATTATAGTAGGTGAGAAAAATGTCAAAAGCAAATATAATAAAAGCAAATTCATATATACCTGTTTCATCTGCACCCTTTATGGTTCCGCTGCCTCTTCATCTGGAACTGTATTACAGTAATATTCTTCTCTGCGTTTATACAGTTTCCGAGGAAGGCGTTGTTGACTTCACTTACAATATCAACACCGATATTCCGATTCTGACTCCCGTACACCGTAAGCTGAAGGCGGAGGACATATATTTTCTTATCCGTTCCCGTATATTCCCCGATAATCCCTATATTGCGCCGTATGAGCTTCAGCGTCTGGGGCTTTCCAGCTATGAGCCTTATGAGATTCTTATGAAGACCCACGGTATAATGCAGAGCGACTGCTACTGGCTCAAACCCGCAGAGGAACAGATAAGCTACGGAACAGCAATGGAGCAGTATCTTGATTATTACAGGCTTACGCCCGAACAGAGAGCTGAAAAATACAAGGCTGCAGACGAAAACAAAATAGAAGAATATGCCGCAGAAGCATTTGAGGGAATCGACGAATTCCTAAAATCATAAAAGAGAGGAAAATAAATGGAAAACCCTTCATACATTTTTGAAAGAACCGCACTTTATTACGAAACAGACCAGATGGCTATCGTTCATCACTCAAACTATATAAGATGGTTTGAGGAAGCACGAATTGCCTATATGAAGGATAAAGGCTTCCCTTACTCCAAAATGGAGGAAATGGGAGTAATGATCCCTGTAATGGGTGTTGACTGCAAGTACCATAAGCCTGTGAAATTCGAGCAGACAGTGCTGATTTATGTGAAAATTACAGAGTTCAGCGGTGCAAAGCTGGAAATCGAATACGAGGTATGCGACAAGGAAACAGGTAATATCCATATTACAGGACATTCAAAGCATTGCTTCGTAAAGTCTGACACGTTCAGACCTATCCGCCTGAAAAAGGATTATCCTGAAATGGCGGAAATTTTTGAATAACAAGAGGTATTTATGCAGAATTATGATGTAATTATCGTAGGCGCAGGTGCAGGCGGCGTTTTTATGGCCTATGAATTTACAAAACTCAGCAGGAATATTAAAGTTTGTATTATTGACAGGGGCGGCCCCATAAAAAACCGTATCTGCCCCATTGACGGAAAGAAGATAACCTCCTGTGTGCACTGCAGAATCTGCAGCATAATGAACGGTTTCGGCGGCGCAGGCGGTATGTCCGACGGAAAGTACAACATCACAAATAATTTCGGCGGCGACCTTTACGCCCACACAGGAAAAGAAGACGCAATCACCCTTATGGAATACGTTGATAAGGTAAACCTTAAAATGGGCGGCGAGGGCGCAAAGCTTTACAGCACCGTTACCAGCGATATAAAGTCGGAAGCACTGAAACACGACCTTCATCTTCTTGACGCACAGGTAAGGCATCTGGGCACAGACCGCAACCGTGAAATTTTACAGAACATATACGAGTATGTAAAGGATTCGGTTGATATACATTTCCACGAAGAGGTTGCCTCAATCGAAAAGAAAGACGATAAATTCCATGTTGAAACCGAAAAGGACAGCTACACCTGCAATCAGGTAGTTGTGGCGGCAGGACGTTCAGGCTCAAAATGGATTTCATCACTCTGTGACAAATTCGGAATCGAAACAAAAAGCAACCGTGTTGACATCGGTGTACGAGTTGAAATCCCTGCTTCGGTTTTTGAACATATCACATCAAGGGTTTATGAAAGCAAGATTGTTTACCGCACAAAGAAGTACGGCGACCTTGTACGTACCTTCTGTATGAATCCCTACGGCGAGGTTGTAAATGAAAACACAAACGGTATTATCACCGTAAACGGTCACAGCTACTCCGACCCGAAATATCACACAGAAAATACAAACTTCGCACTTTTAGTTTCAAACACATTTTCCGAACCCTTCAAGGACAGCAATCTTTACGGCGAATCCATTGCACGGCTTTCAAATATGCTGGGCGGCGGAGTTATTGTCCAGCGTTTCAGTGACCTTGTGGCAGGAAGAAGAACCAATGACCACCGTTTTTCGCAGTGCTTCCTGACCCCTACCCTGAAAGCAACTCCCGGCGACCTGAGTCTTGTAATACCGAAGAGACAGCTTGACGATATTATTGAGATGATTTACGCACTTGATAAGATTGCTCCCGGTATGGCGAATGACGATACACTCCTTTACGGCGTAGAGGTAAAGTTCTACAACTCCAAGGTAAGCGTTGACGAAAACCTTGAAACAGCGGTAAAGGGACTTTATATAATCGGTGATGGTTCAGGCGTTACCCACTCCCTGTCGCAGGCGTCCGCTTCAGGCGTATACGTAGCAAGAATCATAGCGGATTTATATGAATAAACCGCAGGAATAAACCAAAATTGAAAAAAGGAAGGACATACAAATGAACGTATGGCATGATATTGACAGCAGAAGAATCGAACCCTACAATTTCCTCTCTATAATCGAAATTACAAAGGGAAGCAAGAAAAAATACGAGCTTGACAAGGAAAGCGGCATTCTTATCCTCGACCGTATCCTTTACACCTCTACCCATTATCCCGCAAACTACGGCTTTATTCCCAAGACCTTAGCTGACGACGGCGACCCTCTGGACGTTCTGGTGCTCTGCAATGAGCCTATCGACCCTATGGTGCTTGTACCCTGCTATCC
>CAZGRB010000022.1:6518-17273 GCA_964527695.1 uncultured Ruminiclostridium sp. | reverse complement strand
TCGGACGTGAAATGTACGCTTCAGGCTTTGCCATGGGCGTAAAATTCACCGCCGAAAGCTTCTGCGCCAAAACACATTGATCAAGTCAATACAAAACGGCGGAAACCGCACTTGCACGGAATCCGCCGTTATTCTTTATTTATGGATTATTCTGCCTTATAAAAGGCGGAACTGTCTGAGGCGAATCGCCTCTTACTTAAGGAAACCGAGGCTGCTGATGATAGCAGGGTCCTTAGCCTTGCCGCCGCAGATCTGGAAGAATGCAATGATTCTGAGAACGAGGCAGATAACAACGCCTACAACGTAAGCAATCTGGCCTAAGAAGGGGATAATGTTTACAAAAACGAGGAGAGCTTCAACAACTGTAAACTTGAATACAGTGCGAACGTGGAACTGAACATACTTGGATGTGTTTGCCATAAGGATAGCAACGATAAGACCGATAACACCCATAAGGTAAGGGAGCATTGCAATAACCTTGTTGTCGGAGATATCCTTGGGGTCAAATTCAGCTGTATGGTCTTTGGGGTCAACAGCTACAACCGCAGGAGCGGGCGCTGCAAATGCGTTTCCGCAGCTTGCGCATACATTTGCGTTATCTTCACACTGAGTGCCGCATTTTGTACAGAATTTCATAATAGTATTTTCCTTTCAAAAGATATTTTATACATCAATTATACTGTTTTTGACGCATTTTGTCAACAGTTAATTTAGCTGTCATAAAATTATGTTGAAAAATAGTAAAAAGTACTTGATATTTTATAAGAAAAGGTATATAATATCAAATATACACTAAATAGGTATAATTTAAACATTCAAATAAAAGGAAGGACTGAAGCAAATGCTTGGTACAAAGATTTACCTTGATAATGCCGCTACAACCAGAATCAGCGACAGCGTTTTTGAGGCAATGCTCCCCTGGCTTAAAGAAGGCTACGGAAACGCATCCTCTATCTATACACTGGGCAGGCAGAGCGCAATCGCCCTGAACAATGCCCGTGCACAGTGCGCAGAAGCTCTCGGCTGTGAGCCCCGTGAAATTTTCTTTACAGGCGGCGGAAGCGAAAGCGACAACTGGGCAATCAAGGCGACTGCTCACGCAATGGCAAAAAAGGGAAAGAAGCACCTTATCACCTCGGTTTTTGAACACCACGCAGTATTACACTGCATGGAAAGCCTTGAAAAGGAAGGCTTTGAGGTAACCTACTTACCCGTTTATGAAAACGGAATCGTAAAGGCTGAGGACGTAGCAAAGGCAATCCGTGAGGATACAGCCCTTGTTTCCATTATGTATGCCAACAATGAAATCGGCACAATACAGCCTATTGCCGAAATCGGTGAAATATGCCGCGACAAGGGTGTTTATTTCCACACAGACGCAGTTCAGGCGGTTGGCAACGTTCACATCAACGTAAAAGAGCAGAATATAGATATGCTTTCTCTGTCGGGTCACAAAATCCACGCGCCCAAGGGTGTCGGTTTACTTTACGTGAACAAGAAGATCCGCCTTGCTCCCTATATTGAGGGCGGCGCTCAGGAAAGCGGCAGAAGAGCAGGTACCGAAAATATCGCAGGTATCGTAGGTCTTGCAACAGCTCTTGCCGAAGCGGAAAAGGGTATTGACGCAAAAAATGCGAAGCTTAAGGTATATCAGGACAGAATCATTGAGGAGCTTTCAAAGATTGACCGTGTTCATCTCAACGGCGACCGCGAAAAGCGTCTCTGCGGCAACGTGAACTTCTCCTTTGAGGGCGTTGAGGGCGAAGCGCTCCTTTTACAGCTTGACCTTAAAGGAATTGCGGCGTCCAGCGGCTCTGCCTGCACATCGGGCTCTCTCGACCCCTCCCATGTGCTTCTTTCTATCGGCTTACCCCACGAAATCGCACATGGCTCTTTAAGAGTTTCCATGTCCGAGTACACAACCGACGAGGAAATTGACGAATTCTTAACCGTTCTCCCCGAAATTATCACCAAGCTCCGCTCCATGTCACCTCTCTGGGAGCATATTTTAAAGGGCGAGACATTCAAAATCAAGTAATTACAGCAAGACTATTGAAAGGAAGATATTACAAATGGTATATTCAGAAAAAGTTATGGACCATTTCGCAAATCCCCGTAATGTAGGCGAAATTGAAGACGCAAACGGCGTAGGCGAAGTAGGCAACGCAAAGTGCGGCGATATTATGAAGATGTATCTCAAGATTGAGAACAACACAATTACAGACGTTAAGTTCAAGACATTCGGCTGCGGTGCGGCTATTGCCACATCCTCCATTGCAACCGAAATGATTAAGGGCAAGCCCCTTGACGAGGCTTTAAAGCTTACAAACCGTGCGGTTGTTGAAGCTCTTGACGGTCTTCCCCCTGCAAAGCTTCACTGCTCCGTACTCGCTGAACAGGCTGTAAAGGCTGCGGTTGCTGATTATTACACAAGACAGGGTATCGACCCCACACCCTTTGTAGGCGTAATCGAAGACCACTGCGATCACTGCTGCGACTGCGATTGAGGCGAGCCGCCTCGGGCAGTTCCTGCCTTTTAATATATTGATTAAACCCTGCAGTTGTAAAATGTGATAGTGATAAAGAAGTATAACCCGTGAAGAAATTCTTCACGGGTTATTTTAAAATCTCGCAGTTAAATTGGAATTTGTGCGTAACTAAGTTTTACATTAAAAACTATTTCTATTTTCGATTAGGTCTTCTTTTAATCTTTAACATTTCAATAATATCTTCAATCTCAATCTTGTCGTCGAGCGGTATCCATAACCACTTTCCATCATGATAAGTTTCTGTTCTTTCATATATATCCTGTAACTGCTTCGAAACAGATTCTTTAATTTTCTCAAACTTTTCTCTTTCGGCTTTGCCATAGATTATCAAAAGATTCGCAACTTCTTCCTTTGCATAAAATGTACAAAGAGTCTTTCCGCCTCTGCGATACTTATATTCTATCTTCCAATCACCAAATCCCTTATTCCATAATCTATCTACATCATATAACGAATCTATCGCCTCTGTTAGTTGGTTCCATACGAATAAGGCTTCTTTAGATATTAAAACATTTACTTTCTCTTTCATACTGAAAAGCTCCTTTCTTCCTCGAATGCGTCAAATTCCTATTTATCAAATTGATTATATCAAATATATCATAAATAGTCAATTCCATAAGCAACGCAAAGCCACTTTTGACACAATATCAAAAGTGGCTTTGCAATACTTATATATGACTATCTGACTAAAACGGCAGGGTTTAATGTTTGCGATAAACTGTAAGGCGGTACTGCACGCCCCTACGGTTATTTGTTAAAAAAGGCGGAATTTGCTGCGGTGCTTCGCCGCAAGGAAGCTCGCCTCACTTTGTTCTTGGCTTTCTGCTTGTAAGGAATTCGATTGAGCGTTCGATTGAGGTGCGCACGTGCTCCATTTCGGGGGTGTGAAGCTTGCCTGCATTTCGGTAGTCAAAGCTGTTGCAGAAGTCGTTGACATCGCTGTTGAGGGACTTGATATAATCGCTCACAAGTGTATCAAGGGCATCCGTAAAGTCTGCAAGGTCGCCCTTCTGAAGCTTTTCCTGAGCCTTTTCCATAAGCATGATATAGTGCGGAATACAGATATATTCCTGATTTTTAAAGAGATTCTTGAACTTGGGGTCTTTCACGTACATTGTGAAAACAGTCTCCAGCATATGATTTACGCCCCAGTCAACCTTGCTGCATACAAAGCAGGTCTGTTCCATTTCTCCTGCCTTCTTTGCCTTTTTTGCCTTTGCACTCTCCTTGAAAAGGATTGCCTTCTTTTCAAAGATATTCTGTCTTGCGGATTCAAGATAGGTGTTGAGCATAAGGCCGAGAGAAAGACGGTTGTTCTGTTGTAAAAGCATTTCATAATGTGTAAAGCAGAAGCCCAGTTCGTTTGTTTCCATTCTTACATCAGGCTCCATCATCGCCGCACCCATTATGTATTCGCAGATATGGTCCTCAACGGTATTGCGCATTGCGCAGATAGGACAGCCGCATTTAGGCTCAAAGACTTCGTTTACAGGTATTGTTAAAATACTTTCTCTCATTTTATTTATATCCTTTCAATGTGATTTTCATTAAATTTTCATAACTTGCTGTTGAAATTATAATTAAATTGTATTATAATAAAAAGAAATAATCAAGTGTTTTCTGAAATTTTTTTATTTTCGGCAAATTTTTGTATAAATTTACATAATGGAAGGTTGGAATTTTGGCAACAGATTACTTTTTTGAAACTGATACTCTGTCTCTGCTCCAGACCCTTGAGGGCGGTCAGGCTTTCCGCTGGACCCATGAGGGTGATATTTTCTCAGGCTGGGCAAAAAACCGCTTTCTTCGTGTACGGCAGGAGGAAAACGGCATTACTCTGCTGAATGTCAGCGAAGTGGACATACCCCTGTGGCTCAGTTATTTTGACTCAGAAACCGACTATGGCGGCATTATAGAGCAGTTTTCAGCCGATGAAACCCTGAAAAAGGCTTCGGAAGCAGGCAGGGGGCTGCGCATTTTAAGGCAGGAACCTTTTGAAACCCTTATAAGCTTCATAATTTCCCAGAACAACAATATACCAAGAATAAAAGGTATCATCTCCCGTCTTTGTGAAACCTTCGGAGAAGAATGTCAGGGTGGATATGCCTTTCCCACAGCGGAAAGACTTGCTTTGCTGTCGGAAGATGATTTAGCTCCTCTGCGTGCAGGCTTCCGTAACAGGTATATTATTGACGCAGCAAGAAAAACTACTGACAGAACCGTTGACCTGGAAAAAATCTATGATATGGCCTATGACGAGGGCAAGGCGGAGCTAAAAAAGATTGTGGGAGTGGGCGACAAGGTTGCGGACTGCATACTGCTTTTCGCTTACCACAAAACCGAGGCATTCCCCGTTGACGTATGGATAAAGCGTATTGTTGCGGAATATTACCCTGACGGACTTCCCGATTGTATGGGAGAATACAAGGGTATTGCCCAGCAGTATCTTTTTGAATATTTCAGAACCCTGTAAAGAAAGGAAAATTACTATGTTTTGTATCAATTGCGGTGCTACCGTTGATGAAGAATCCGTTTTCTGCACCAACTGCGGAAAAAGAATAAAGGCTGACCCTGTTGTGACAGTTGCAGAACAGGAAGCGAAGGCTGCGGCTGAGCCTGTTGGCCCCGAAAACACACCTGTTCAGCCCGCTGTGCCTGAACAGGCTGCTGAAGCCTCTGTCCCTCCAGGTGTTTCCTACACCCCCGGCTATAACGAACAGCCTGTTATGCCCTATGTGCCCGAGAAGCCTCAGGCAGAAAAGGTATATTTCGGCAAGGGCGCACTTGCATTCTGCCTTGTAATCATAGGACTTCTTGCAATTTCCACAGGTGTTTTTGCAGGACTTTACTTTTCTCTTTTATAAAGCATGAACGAAAAAAACACGGTTTCACTCCGCACGGTAAAATGGATACTGATTATTATTGCGGCTGTGATTGTCGGAATATTTGCGGGACAATTCATTACCAGCTATGAGACCCAGTTTCTTTTTAACCGTGAATACTGCGGCAGCTACAAGGGTATTGAGGTTTATAAATGCGGAGAAATAAACGGCACAAATGCCGCAGCTCATCTGCGGCTGCTGGAAACTGTTCCCGACGCACTGACCGAAACCTGTTCGGCAATATATCTTACAGGCGGAAGTCTTTCCGTTCCCATAATAGGTACAGAGGACGGAAAGGCACTGGGTCTTACCCAGAACACCACTATTTATATTTCCACTGACAGCTTCAACATAGATGTGCTGTATCACGAGCTTTTTCACGCTTATGACAACGCCAACGGCAAGCTTTCCTCGTCAGACGAATTTGCGAAAATTGCGGAGGAAGAAGGAAAAATGTTCTATCTAGAGGGATATACAGATTCTTCAATGCCTGCGGAGATTTTCGCTTCGGCAGGAGCAATGTACTTGCTGGAGCCTGAACATCTGGATTTCAGCGCGCCCAAGCTTTACGCCTATATGGAGAAGCTTATAGGATAAAAAACACAGGAGATTTGAAAAATGGTAAATTTAGGAAACGACTGGGACGAGCTTCTTGCGGAAGAATTCAGAAAGCCCTATTATCTTGCGCTGAGAGAATTTCTCAAGGCGGAATACAACAGCTACACCATTTACCCCGATATGCACAATATCTTTACCGCCCTGAAGCTTACGCCTTATAGTGAAGTAAAGGCGGTTTTGCTGGGACAGGACCCCTATCACGAACCGAATCAGGCACACGGACTTGCATTTTCGGTGCTTGAAGGCACTGAGCCGCCTCCGTCCCTTAAGAATATCTATAAGGAGCTTAACACGGACTTAGGACTCCCCATTCCGCAGAAGGGCGACCTTACAAAATGGGCAAAAGAGGGTGTGCTGCTGCTGAACACCTCCCTTACAGTCCGCAGAGGTCAGGCCAACAGCCACCGTGGCAAGGGCTGGGAAATATTCACCGACAGAATCGTGGAGCTGGTGAATCAGCGTGAAAAGCCTGTGGTTTTCATTCTTTGGGGTGCAAATGCAAGGGCAAAGACCGCTCTTATCACAAATTCCGTACATAAGGTGCTTACCTGCGCCCACCCCAGCCCCCTTTCCGCATACAACGGCTTTTTCGGCTGTAAGCATTTTTCAAAGTGCAATGAATTTTTAAAGGCAAACGGAATCAAAGAAATTGACTGGCAATTATAAAAACAGGCATGCATCAGTGTGCCCGTCATAAAGAAGTTCAGAGCCCCGCCGTCAAACCGACTGCGGGGTCAGTTGTTTTTATAATTATTTTTCAAAAAACCATTGCAATTGCCTGTCGGAATATGTTATAATATATTGGTGTATTATTTTTCGGCAGAAAGGATATACAGGCTATGGATGAACAGATAATTTACGGGCGCAATGCGGTGACCGAAGCACTGCTTTCGGGGAAGACCATTGACACCGTTTATATACAGAAAAACGCAAAGGGCCTGGGGAAGATTATTTCCCTGGCAAAGGATTCGGGTGCGGTAGTAAAGGACGCAAACGACGAAAAGCTCAGTCAGCTTTCCGAGGGCGGAAAGCACGGCGGTGTTGCGGCAGTGCTTGCGGCGGCGGAATATGCAACCGTTGACGATTTACTGAAGGCTGCCGAGGAAAAGGGCGAACCGCCGTTTCTGATAATTGCCGACGAGATTCAGGACCCGCACAACTTAGGCGCACTTATCCGTACAGCGGAAGCGGCAGGCGCTCACGGAGTAATAATTCCCAAGCGAAGAAGTGCAGGTCTTACCTCGACCGTTTATAAGACCTCTGCAGGGGCTGTAAACTGGCTTAAGGTAGCAAGAGTTTCAAACCTTGTTGAAACAATAAACGATTTAAAGAAGAAAAACATATGGGTTTACGGGGCGGAAGCCGACGGACAGCCCTTTCATAAAGCCGATTTAAGCGGCGCAGTTGCCCTGGTTATCGGGTCTGAGGGCTTCGGTCTCGGCAGACTGGTGCGTGAAAGCTGCGATATGATTTTATCCATTGATATGTATGGAAAGGTAAATTCCCTGAATGCGTCCGTAAGCGGAGGCATTCTCATGTATGAGGTTGTAAGACACAGAAGATAGGAGGTGTCTCAGTGGCTGATTTATCACTTGACGATATTCTTGCGGAAATAGACAGCAAGCGAGGTGCGGATGACAACGGAAAGACCGCTCCCGAGTTCAGTGTAGATGATATTTTAGGAGAAACTCTGGGAGATATTCCGAAGCGGAAGAGCTATTCTTCCTCGGCAAAAACCGTTGACAGGAAGCCGAAGGAAAAAAAGCTTGTAATGTCTGAAAAGACGGAGGCGCAGAAAAAGGCTGAAGAAAAGGCGAAGAAGCTTGCTGAAGAAAGAGCGGAGCGTGAACGCAAAGCGGCGGCTGAAAGAGCTGAAAGAGAGCGTAAGCTTGCCGAGGAAAAGGCGGAGCGTGAACGCAAAGCAGCAGCCGAAAGGGCTGAAAAGGAGAGAAAGCTCCTTGAAGCGGCAGAAGCAAAGCGCAAGGCCGAAGAAGAAGCAATGAAGAAGCGTCAGGCGCAGCTTGAAGAAGCGAACCGCAAAGCTGAACTCCAGCGCCGCAAGGCAGAGGAAGAAGCAGCGGAGCGTCAGCGTGTAATTGAAGAAAAGGAACGCAGGGAAGCCGAGGAAGCGGCGAGAATTGCGGCACTTGCGGCAGAGGAGCAGGAAGCGGCACGAAAGGAAGCCGAGAGACTCCGCCGTGAGCAGGAGGAATCCGAAAGACGATTTGCGACCAAAAACATTGTTTTTGAAGAAGCTCCCATAGAAATCCCGAAATTTGAGGAAGAATCCGAGCAGGAGGAGGAAGTTCCTGCAACTGCCGAGGAAATCGAGCTTGAAAAGGAAGTCCGCCGCGCAAAGGCAGAGGAGGACGTCCAGAAACGTCTTGAAAGGGAAATGAATCTGGAAGACCCCGACGACTTCTTAACCGCATTCAATCCCATGGATACAGGGGCAAAGCCTCAGGGGCTCACACAGATGATTGAGACAATACCTGCCGCTCAGCTTTCGGGCGATACCGTAGGTATTGCAGGCAATGACTTAAAGGAAATCGCAAGGGCAAACACAAAAATTGCCGAGCGTGAAATTGAGGATATAGTTTCGGGCGATACAATAATAATGCCTGAACTGAGAGGGCAGGCGGGTTCCTCTATCGACCTTGACAGGACATTTGTCTTAGGCGATACAAACGAAATTGCAGGCCCCTATGCACCGCAGGTTGACCCTGCTCTGGCGCTGGATACAATGGAGCTGGGCGGAGGCAAGGAAGAAATCACAGCGGAAATGCCTGTAAAAAAGGCAGAGCTGCCTAAAAAGAAAAAGAAGAACGACGACCCGCTTTTAGCTTCAATCAACAGAACAATCGAGCAGAAGCGGCTTGACGATATTGCGGCGCAGTCAACCCGTTCCGTCACGGAACAGCTTGAAAAGGCGTCACGAACCGTTACCCAGACAAACGGATTTTTAATCGAAATCGACAGGGCTTCAATGCCCCAGACAGGACACATTCCCGTTTCAAATCCCGTAGTGGGCGAACAGAAGCTGAAATCCTTAGCTTCAAAGAAGAAGCGCAGAATCACTGATTTTGTCCTTGAGGACATTACCGACGACGATGATTTCAGCTACGGCGAAACCGAGGAGGAATTCGACGCTTCGGACGATGACGGACAGGTATGGGAAGACCTTACCGAAACCCACAAGAGCCTTCGTTTAAGGTTTATACTGCTGCTGATTGTTACGGTTGTTCTTGCGGGAATAGTTGTGCTTCAGGAGCTTATTGTAAACTTTGGCGTGAATATTCTCGGGGAAGAAAGCAATTTTCTGAACAAGCGCTATTTTGCCGACGGGTTCATTTATTTCAACCTTATTGCAGGTGTAATCGGCATGGGACTCTGCAATTCTGCAATTGTAAGCGGCATTACAAAGCTTTTCAAGGGCAAGGCTGACTGCGATACAACCTGTGCGCTGAGCTGCGTGCTGTCCCTTATAGGTGCAGTGCTGCACCTTTCCAATCCCGACGATCTACAGCGAGGCAACGCATTTATTTTCATTCCCGTGGCACTTGTGGGATTATTGTTCAACACTCTCGGAAAGCTCAGTATGATTTCCAGAGCAAGAAAGAATTTCCGCTTCATTGCTGCGGACGAAAACCGCTTCTATGCGGATATAGTCGAGGGTGAAAGTGAGGTAAGCGCATTTACAAAGGGTGTTGTCCACCAGCTTCCTGTCCTTGCGGCAATGAGAAAAACCGAATATATTACCGACTTTTTAAGAAAAAGCTACTGCGAGGATAAGGCGGACAGAATTTCCCGTTTCCTTGCGCCTGTTTCCCTCATTGGCGGTGCAATTCTCGGTCTGCTTACCTACCTGATTCCCAACGGAATAGACGGTCTTGAAAATAATATTTTCTGGGCAAGCAGTGCGGCAATAGGCTTTGTCTGCCTGTTTGCGCCTTTCTCACTTATGTTTATTGTAAACAATCCTCTGCGCCGTGCAACAAAATCCCTGTCAAAGACGGGAAGCACCGTTCTCGGCTACAGCACAGCGGAGGAATTCAGCGAGACAAACGCAATTATCACCGATGTTTCGGCGATTTTCCCCATTTCAAGCGTTGTATGCACAAATATGAAGCCCTGCAAGCTTCAGAATTCCATTAACAACATCACTCTTGACCAGGCAATTATCCTTGCCGCAAGCCTTTCCATAAAGTGCAACTCTATTCTCTCCCGTCTTTTCTTCGAGATGATAGGCGGAAAGAAGGAAATGCTGGCTGATATAGATGGTGTTGTTTTTGAGGATAATATGGGCGTTATGGGCTGGTACGGCAACAAGCGTCTCATTATGGGCAACCGTGAGCATATGAAGCATCACAGCATCAAGGTTCCCGAACTCAGTGCAATTGCAAAATACTGCCGCAACGGCTCCGAAGCGGTTTATCTTGCAGTAGGCGGAGAGCTTGCAATAATCTTCTTTGTAAGACTTACCGCAAACCAGAACATAAGAAACTGTCTGTGCGATCTTACAGACAAGGGGGTTTCTATTATTGTAAAAACAACCGACTCCCTTGTTTCGGCAGGTAAGATTGCCGACTTATTTGACATTGACCCCGAAAAGGTAAAGGTTATCGGCTCAAATCTCCACGAAATCTTTACAGAAAACACAAAATACACCTCTCGTGGCTCAGGCGGAATCACCTGCAACGGCTCAT
>CAZGRB010000022.1:0-6508 GCA_964527695.1 uncultured Ruminiclostridium sp. | reverse complement strand
GATGCAAAAAAGAACCAAGCTATCCGACCCCCGTGCCTTTGCAAAATCATCCTGCAACGGCTCATTCCTTTCTTCCGGCAAGGCAATCCTTGCTTCAAAGAAGCTGGTGAATGATGTAAGCCTTTCGCAGACGGTAATGCTGTTGGGCATATTCTTAGCGGCGGTGTTTGCGGTAATTTTCGCACTCTCCGTAAAGACGCTGGTATTCTCTCCTGCGGTTATCATTGCGTATAACCTTGTGTGGATGCTGCCTGTGTTCTTGGTTCAGGTGTTCAGGAAATATTAAAAAAACAGGCGGACTTTGTCCGCCTGTTTTTAGTGAATAATGAATAGTGAATAGTTATGGTATCGCCTTGCGGCGATGGGTTAAAAATGAGAATTGCAGGGGCGTGGGTTAAATTTTTTCTTTTTCAAAAGGACAGGATAAGCTGATATTTTCTCCCGAAGAAAAAGCCTCCGCTGCAAGCTTCATGGCAAGGGAAAAGCCTGCTCTGAACATTTCCTTGCCGTGCTGGAGCTCCATTTGTCGGTGTTCGTGGCTCAACTGGTCCAGAAAGTCACGGTTTTCGTGAGAAATATCGGTGCGCAGAAACTCAATAGTTCTGTAAAACTGCTCTTTTGCTGCTTTGTATTCACTGTTGTGATAAACTGTGTTTTCGGGGTTAAGCTTGCCGAAATATAATTCTTCTAAAGTAGTCATATATGCTCCTCTTTAATTTTTATGGAATTGTTTTCTTCGTTTTACCTAATTATACAACATTTGTTTCTGCGTTTCAATACATTTTGAGAAATAAATTCCATATATTTTTTAAAACAGGGAGTATACTTATATTGGGTGATGATTAATGACAGAAGAAAACAAATTTGTGGAAAGACTTGTAAATCTGAGACTTAAAAAAGGAGTTTCGGCACGAGAAATGAGTCTTGCTTTAGGTCAGAGCGACAGTTATATCAACAAAATCGAAAATCACAAAGCTTTGCCTGCAATGGCGGTGTTCTTTTATATATGTCAATACTTTGAAATATCGCCCATTGAATTTTTCGACTACGAAACCGAAGACCCGAAGCTTTCACAGGAGCTTTTAGCCGAGCTTCGCAGGCTTGATTATGCCGAAACGAAGCATTTGCTTGAAATTGTAAAGGATATCAACAAAAAGCGCAGATAAAAAACAGGCGGACGCAATCCGTCTGTTTTTTATATTTTTACTCAAAAAATACTATATTAATAGCAAAAATCTGCAAAAATTTACTTGCTGAACCGCCAAGCGCCGCCTGTGGCGGAAGAAGCGCAGGCGGAGAAGGCGCAGCAGTCGGAATTCTGCGCCGAAAGGCGCAAAGAATTACGGTTACTGCAAGTCGGCTGTACTATAATAACACAAAAAAACTTCCTTTTTTTCGATTTTTGAGCAAAATTTCACTTGCATTATCTCCCGTTTTGTAGTATAATAGATTGGATAATAGGGTCAGTGTTTTCTGCCCCGACACAAAACGAAAGGACAGTTCGCCATGGATATAAAGACTTTAGACCATTTATGCGGTCTTTCAAAGCTTAATTACACCGAAGAAGAACAGGAAAAGGTTA
Source organism: uncultured Ruminiclostridium sp. (assembly GCA_964527695.1). Taxonomy (GTDB): domain Bacteria; phylum Bacillota; class Clostridia; order Oscillospirales; family Ruminococcaceae; genus Ruminiclostridium_E. The sequence continues at coordinate 4,926 of CAZGRB010000022.1, read as the reverse complement.
TCGCGCAGATGTCCGACATCATAAATCTTATGGATACAATCAAGGATTTTGACATCAGCTATGACGATACCAAGGATAAGAACGAAATCGCCTATGACGATTTGAGAAAGGACGAGGCAATGCCCTCCTTTGATACAGAAAAGCTTCAGCAGAACACAAACCCCCGTGACAACTGCTACGTAGTACCCAAAATGATGGAATGAGGCGAGCCGCCTCGGGCAATTCCCGCCTTTTGAAAGCTTGTATCTGACAAAAGCTTGCTGAACGACGGGGGAATGACCAACATCGTAGGGACACTGCTTGCTGTGTCCGTTAACTAAACAAATTAGTGTTAATCCTGAAAGGACAATATAAAAATGGACTTAAAAAACACAACCGTAGCTTCTCTGCGCAAGATGCTTGATTCAAAGGAAATCGGCGCAGCTGAGCTTGCAAAGGAATTTATAGGCGAAATCAAGGCTAAGGACGGTAAGGTGCTTTCCTACATCACAGTTACCGAAGAAAATGCGGTTTCTGCGGCTGAAAAGGCACAGGCAGTCATCGACAGCGGCAAGGCAACCGCTCTCACAGGTATCCCCCTTGCAATCAAGGACAATATCTGCACAGACGGCGTGAAGACAACCTGCTCCTCTAAAATGCTGGAGGATTTCGTACCGCCTTATAATGCGACAGTTATTGAAAAGCTGAACGCTGAAAACTACGTAATGCTGGGCAAGACCTCCATGGACGAATTTGCTATGGGCGGCTCCAACCAGACCAGCGCATTTGCAAAGACAAAGAATCCCTACAATACAGAATGTGTACCCGGCGGCTCATCGGGCGGCTCTGCGGCGGCAGTTTCCGCAGGCTTCTGTGCGGCGGCTCTCGGCTCTGATACAGGCGGCTCTATCCGTCAGCCTGCGTCCTTCTGCGGCGTTACAGGCTTAAAGCCTACCTACGGACGTGTTTCCCGTTACGGTCTTGTAGCTTTCGCAAGCTCCCTTGACCAGATAGGACCTATCGCAAGAACAGCTGAGGACTGCGGCATTATCTTAAACGCAATCGCAGGTGTTGACCCTCATGACGCTACCAGCAAGAATGTTCCTTTTACAGATTTCAACGAAAAGCTGGGCGAAAGCATCAAGGGCATGAAGATTGCTCTTCCCAAGGAATTCTACAGCGACGCCGTTGACGAAGAAGTAAAGAACGCAGTTATGGCGGCGGCTAAGGAATACGAAAAGATGGGCGCAGAGCTTGTAGATTGCTCCATCAGCTCCCTTAAGTACGCAGTTCCTGCCTACTATCTCATTGCTTCCGCTGAAGCAGCCTCCAACCTTTCCCGTTATGACGGCATCAAGTACGGCTTACGCGGCGAGGGCAGAAGCTTTGAGGAAATGATCCGTGACAGCCGTTCAAGAGGCTTCGGCGAAGAAGTAAAGCGCCGTATTCTCCTCGGCAACTACGCACTTTCCAGCGGCTACTATGACGCATATTACCGCAAGGCACTTGCCTTAAAGCAGGAAATCATCAAGGAATACAACGATGTATTCGAAAAGGCAGACGTTATCCTCACTCCCACAGCGCCCAGCGTTGCATACAAAATCGGCGCACAGGACAACGACCCTGTAAAGATGTATACAGCGGATATCTGCACTGTTACAGTAAATATTGCTTCTCTCCCCGCAATCAACACAACCTGCGGTTATGACAAGAACGGAATGCCTATCGGCATGAGCCTTGTAGGCAAGCGTTTTGACGAAGCAACACTCATTCAGACAGCGGACGCATTTGAAAAGACATTCAGCCCCGTACGCTGCACATTATAAGAAAGGAGAACTGTAGAAAAATGGCAAGACTTTATCCTACAATAGGACTTGAAATCCATGCAGAGCTCCTTACAAACTCCAAGGTATTCTGCACCTGCTCCGCTGAATTCGGCGGCGAGCCCAATTCCCGCTGCTGTCCCGTATGCTCGGGACTCCCCGGCACTCTCCCCATACTCAACCACACAGCGGTTGAATATATCGTAAAAGCAGGTTACACAATGAACTGTGAAATCTCCCGTTTCACAAAGTGGGACAGAAAGAATTATTTCTACCCCGACCTTCCCAAGGCATATCAGATTTCCCAGATGCCCAGACCTGTTTGTCTCAACGGTTATGTTGACATAAAGACAAGCGAGGGCGACAAGAGAATCAGAATCAACCGTATCCACCTTGAAGAGGACGCAGGAAAGCTTGTTCACGACGATTATTCAAAGGCAACACTTGCAGACTATAACCGCTGCGGTATTCCTCTTATCGAAATCGTAACCGAGCCTGATTTCCACAGCGCCGAAGAGGTTATGGCATTTATCGAGAAGATAAGACTTTTATTAAAGTACGCTGAAGTATGCGACTGTAAGATGGAGCAGGGCTCTCTCAGATGCGACGTAAACATCTCCCTTGCGGAAAAGGACGCTGAAAAGCTTGGCACAAGAGCCGAAATCAAGAACCTTAACTCCGTAAAGGCAGTAGGACGTGCAATCGAGTACGAAATCTACCGTCAGACCGAAATTCTTGAAGCAGGCGGCGAGGTTGTCCAGGAAACAAGACGCTTCTCCGACAGCACAGGCGAAACTTCCACTCTCCGTTCCAAGGAAGACGCTCACGACTACCGTTATTTCCCCGACCCTGATATTCCCCCCATTATCTTCACAGAGGAAGAGCTTGAAGCAATCCGCGAAAGCCTTCCCGAAATGGCAGAGGACAGAAAGAACCGCTATATGAATGACTACGGCTTCAAGGAAATCGACGCTGACACTCTTATTGCGGATAAGGATATATGCGATTTCTTTGAAGACGCACTCAAGGTTTACAATAATCCCAAGACCGTTCTTAATTTTATGCTGGGTGAATTCATGAGAAGAATAAACCTCGGCGAAATGAGCATGGATAATCTTGAAGTAACACCCGAACAGGTTGCAAACCTTGTAAAGTACGGCGATACCGACAAGATAAACAAGAACAATTATAAAAATATTTTCAAGGAAATGCTTGAAACAGGCAAGACTCCCGAAGCTATATGCGACGAAAACGACTACTGGGTAAAGGAAGACAACGATTTACTCGAAAAGGTAATCGGCGAGATCATCGCAAACAACCCCGGCCCCGTTGAACAGTACCGTGCAGGTGAGCAGAAGGTATTCGGCTTCTTCATGGGACAGGCAAACAAGGCGCTCAAGGGACAGGCTACACCCAATGCTATCCGCGAAATGCTTGAAAAGAAGCTTAAAAATGAATAATGAAAAATGAATGATGAATGATTAAGGTATCGCCTGACGGCGATGGTTTGAAATTGTTCGTTATCAATTATAAACAAGAAAGGTAAAGACGACAATGTTTCTTAAAAACAAGTATCGTGACCATACAACCGAAATGATTTCCGAAGCAAACATCGGTGAGGTTGTACGTATTTCCGGCTGGGTTGAAAACATCCGTGACCACGGCGGTATCAAGTTTATTGACCTTCGTGACCACTACGGAATTATTCAGGTTACATTCCAGAACAACGAAGCACTCCTTGAAGGCATCAACAAGGAATGTGCTGTTTCCATCGAGGGTAAGATTCTGAAGCGTGACGAAAGCACCTTCAACACAAAGATTTCCACAGGTACAGTTGAGCTTGAAGCCGCTAAGGTTGACATCTTAGGCAAGGTTTCCGTTCAGCTTCCCTTTGAAGTACCCTCCTCCAAGGAAAGCGGCGAGGACATCAGACTCCGCTACCGCTTCCTCGACATGAGAAACAAGAAGGTACACGACAATATCGTGTTCCGCTCACAGGTTATGTCCTATATGCGTGAGCAGATGACAGAAATGGGATTTTTAGAGCTCCAGACTCCTATCCTTTCCACATCCTCTCCCGAAGGCGCACGTGACTACCTTATCCCCAGCAGAAAGCACCACGGAAAGTTCTACGCTCTTCCTCAGGCTCCCCAGATTTTCAAGCAGCTCTACATGGTTTCGGGCTTCGACAAGTATTTCCAGCTTGCACCCTGTTTCCGTGACGAGGACGCAAGAGCAGACAGAACACCCGGCGAATTCTATCAGCTTGATATGGAAATGTCCTTTGCTACACAGGAAGACGTTTTCGCAGCAGGCGAAAAGGTATTTGCTGCAGTTCTCGAAAAGTTCGGCAAGAAGGAATATACACACGCTCCTTTCCCCAGAATAACATTTGAAGAAGCAATGTTAAAGTACGGCTCCGATAAGCCTGACCTCCGCAACCCCTTATTTATCGTAGACGTTTCCGATTTATTCATCGACAGCGAATTCAAGCCCTTTGCAAACAAGACTGTACGTGCTATCCGCGTACCCAAAATGGCTGAAAAGTCCAAGTCCTTCTTCAAGGATATGGAAAGCTATGCACTTTCTATCGGCATGAAGGGTCTCGGTTACTTCAAGGTTGAAGAATCCATGGCGTTCAACGGCCCTATCGACAAGTTCTTAAGAGAAGGCGACAGAGAAGAGCTTATCAGCCGCTGTGCACTTGAAGCAGGCGACGTTCTCTACTTCATCGCTGACAACAAGAAGAACGCAGAAAAGTTTGCAGGTCAGATAAGAACAGAGGTTGCAAACCGTATGGGTCTTATTGATGAAAGCCGCTTTGAAATCTGCTGGATTGTTGACTTCCCCATGTACGAGGAGGACGAAGAAACAGGCAAGCCTATCTTCACCCACAACCCCTTCTCCATGCCTCAGGGCGAGCTTGAAGCTCTCAACACAAAGAATCCCTGCGATGTTCTCGCATGGCAGTATGACGTTGTATGCAACGGCGTAGAACTTGCTTCGGGTGCTGTACGTAACCACGACATTGACGTTATGGTAAAGGCATTCGATATTGCAGGCTATACAGAAGAAGATGTTGCCGCAAAGTTCGGCGCACTTTACAGCGCATTCAAGTACGGTG
>CAZGRB010000021.1:2623-17294 GCA_964527695.1 uncultured Ruminiclostridium sp. | reverse complement strand
CGGTGCAAGCGCAATGGCTAACGGCAGAGGTGTCACCGATGAGGAATTTTCTTTTGCTCGTTCCGTTATCGGCAGCTGTGGCGTTACTGAAGTTATTCCCATGGATAAAATGAAGGAAATCATTTGTATCAACGGCAGTTCTCCTGCTTTTATCTATCTTTTTGCAAAGGGTTTTGTTGATTATGCTTCTGAAAATGGTATTGATTCAGAAGTTGCTCTCAGATTATTTTCCGCTACACTTATCGGTTCAGCAAAAATGCTTGCCGAATCAGGTATGACTGTTGACGAACTTATCAAGCAGGTTTCTTCTCCCGGCGGTACAACTATTGCCGGTCTTGAAATGCTTTATGCAGGTGATGTTGTCGGTCATGTCAAGGATGCTTGCTCTGCTTGCACTGACAGAGCATATGAATTGTCAAAATAGCTATTTACGGGTGAATTGTTTTCACCCGTATTTTTTGTGTAAATAATGATCTTTTGTCAATGATAAAATATTTACATTGTAATTGTGATTTAGTTATAGCAATTTGTCTAAAATCACCAACATTTGCAAAATTTAAAAAAATATATTGAAAAAATGCTTCAAATATAGTATAATAAATTGAATATAGGTTTACGGCATTTGTCTCTTTTTTTACAATAAAACGACATAGAGAAAGTATGGTAAAGATGAAGATTTTATTAAAAAACGGTTATATTGTTGACAGCAGAAATCGCATAGAAGGAATACGTGACGTGCTTATCTGTGACAAGCTTATTCAGCAGGTTGCTGAGAATATTGATGCACCCGCAGATGAGGTTATCGACTGCACAGGTCTTACTGTTATCCCTGGGCTCTGTGATATGCACGTTCATTTCCGTGACCCCGGTCAGACACATAAGGAAGATATCATAACCGGTTCTGAAGCTGCAGCTGCAGGCGGTGTTACTGCTGTTGCGTGTATGCCGAATACTTCTCCTGTTTGTGATACCCCCGAAACTATCAGATATATCGTTGAAAAGGCTAGGCAGGCTAAAATCAAGGTTTATCCTGTTGGCTGCATAACAAAAGGTCTCAACGGAGAGGAACTCTGTGATTTTGCAGAACTCAGAAAAGCCGGTGCTGTTGCTGTTTCGGATGACGGCAGACCTGTCAAGAATGCCCGTATTATGGGTGAAGCAATGATTAAGGCACATTATGCAGGACTTCGTGTAATCTCTCATTGTGAGGACCTTGATATAATAAACGGCGGAATAATAAATGCAGGTAAGATTTCCCGTGAACTTGGCGTAAAGGGTATGAGCCGCTCTAGCGAAAACATTATTACAGGCCGTGAGATTCAGCTTGCAAATGACCTTGAAATGCCTATTCATATTGCCCATGTTTCTACCAAGGAAGTAGTTACTCTTCTCAGAACTGCTGTTAAACACGGTGTAATGGTAACAAGTGAAACAGCTCCTCATTATTTCACGCTTACTGAAGAAAAGCTTCTTTCCCGTGATGCAGATTATAGAATGAATCCGCCTCTCAGATGCGAGGATGATGTGAAGGCTATTACAGAAGCCGTTGTTGACGGAACGATTGATTGTATCGTTACTGACCATGCACCTCATGCAGCAGAGGAAAAGGCTGATTTTGAAAAGGCACCCAACGGTGTTGTCGGTCTTGAAACTTCTCTTGCGGCAACTCTTACACAGCTTTATCATACCGGCAGAATGAGCCTTATGAAGATTGTAAGAATGATGTGTGAAACTCCCAGACGACTGCTTGGAATTGAAGGCGGCAGTCTTGAAGAGGGAAATTCAGCAGATATTGCAATTGTTGATCTTAATGAAGAATGGACTGTTGTTCCTGAAAAACTTCACTCAAAATCAAAAAATACCTGTTTCAAAGGTATGACATTAAAGGGTAAGGTTAAATATACTATTGTCAACGGGAATGTTGTATTTACTGATAAATAAAAATTTATATAAAACGAAAGGAAGAAAAAACTATGTCTTTAGATGCTTTATTGGAAGGAATTGTACGAACTCAGAATCCTACGGTTGCAGGTCTTGACCCAAAGCTTGATTTTGTTCCTGCGTATATTAAGGAAAAGGCTTTTGCTGAGTACGGCCAAACTCTTGAGGGTGCAGCGGCAGCTATACTTGAATTCAATAAGGGGCTGATTGATGCGTTATGTGAAATCGTTCCTGCAGTTAAGCCTCAGGCAGCTTATTACGAAATGTACGGTCCCGCAGGTGTAAAGGCATTGTATGATACACAGGAATATGCAAAGAGCAAAGGTATGTATGTAATCACTGATGGTAAGAGAAACGATATCGGTACTACAATGGAAGCTTACGCAGTTGCTCATCTTGGTAAGGTTAAGGTAGGAAATAACGAATTCTGTCCCTTCCTCGGCGATGCACTTACAGTAAACGGATATCTCGGCACTGACGGTATCAAGCCTCTTATCGACGTATGCAACGGTTATGATAAGGGTATCTTTGTTCTTGCAAAGACATCCAATCCTTCTTCCGGTGAGCTTCAGGACAAGCTTATCGACGGTCAGCCTGTTTATGAAATGATGGGCAGAATGTGCGAAAGCTGGGGCAAGGAGCTCATGGGCAAGTATGGTTATTCAGGTGTAGGTATTGTTGCAGGTGCGACATATCCCGAGCAGATTGCCGAACTTCGTGCAAAGCTTCCCGAAACCTTCTTCCTTATTCCCGGATACGGTGCTCAGGGCGCTTCTGCAAAGGATATTTCCGCTGCATTTGATAAGAATGGTCTCGGCGGTATTGTAAACAGCTCCAGAGGTATTATGTGCGCTTATAAGAAAGAAGGTTGCGATGAGAAGGACTATGCCGCAGCTGCATACAGAGAAGCAGTAAGAATGCGTGACGAAATAATGTCTTTCGTTGGTGAAGTTAAGCTTCCCGTTTAATTTAATGTGTGAATAAATAATTTATATATAATGGAGGACGTAATGGATTTTACAAAAGCAAAAAAAGCATTCCTCGTTTTAGCCGACGGAACAGTTTTTGAAGGAAAATCCTTTGGTGCAGAAGGTACTGTTATCGGCGAGGTTGTTTTTACAACTTCCATGGTTGGATATCAGGAGACACTTACTGACCCTTGTTACAGCGGTCAGATGGTTGTTCAGACATTTCCTCTTATCGGAAATTACGGAACAAATGAAGAAGATTATGCTTCCGACAACAGCGTTGTCAGCGGTTATATAGTAAGAGAATATTGTGAAGAACCTTCTAATTTCAGATGTACTTCAACAATAGATGCTTTTATGAAAAAGCATGGTATTGTGGGTCTTTATGACATAGACACACGTTGTCTTACAAGAATCATCCGTGAAAAAGGTGTTATGAACGGTATGATTACAGTTGCCGAAAGCATTGATAAGAATGATGCAATGAATAAAATCAATGCTTATGAAATCGGAGAAGTCGTTTCCAAGGTCAGTGTTAAGGAAAAAAAGCTTTTCAAGGCGGATAACGCAAAATATAATGTTGCGCTCATTGACTTCGGCGACAATAAATCATATGTTTCCGAGCTTCTGAAGCGTGGCTGTGACGTGACTGTCTTTCCTTTTGATTCTACCGCAGATGAGGTGAAGGCAAGCGGTGCTGATGCGGTTTTCCTTTCTGACGGCCCTGCAAACCCTGTTGCAAACACGGAAGCAATTGAGACAATCAAGAAGCTTGCTGCAGAGAAGATGCCTATGTTTGGTGTCGGACTTGGTCATTTGGTGCTTGCTCTTGCCAATGGTGCAGAGATTACAAAGCTCAAGTATGGTCACAGAGGTGCAAGCCAGCCTGTTGTAACTCTTGAAACGGGAAGAACTTATATTACCTCCCAGAATCACGGCTATGCAGTTGAAAGTCTTTCCTCCGATATCGGTGAAATGAGCCATATCAACGGAAATGACAAGACTTGCGAAGGCATAAAGTATAACAATATCCCTGCTTTCTCCGTTCAGTTCCGTCCTGAAACCTGTGGCGGACCGCAGGATACATCATATCTTTATGACAGATTTATCAAAATGATGGAGGATAAGTAAATGCCGTTAAGAAGTGATATTAAAAAAGTTCTTGTTATTGGTTCCGGTCCTATTGTAATCGGACAGGCTGCTGAATTTGACTATGCCGGAACACAGGCTTGCCGTGCTCTGAAGCAGGAGGGGCTTGAGGTTGTTCTTATAAACTCGAATCCTGCTACAATCATGACTGACAAGCATATGGCTGACAAGATTTATATTGAACCTCTTACACTTGACTGTGTAAAGAGAATAATCAAGATCGAAAAGCCTGACAGTATTCTTTCAAATCTCGGTGGCCAGACAGGCCTTACGCTTTCTATGCAGCTTGCTGAGGAAGGTTTCCTTGAAGAAAACAATGTAAAGCTTCTCGGTGCTGTTCCCGAAACTATCCACAAGGCAGAGGACAGACAGGCGTTCAAGGATACAATGGAAGAAATCGGTGAACCCTGTATTCCTTCAAAGGTTGTTGAAACTCTTGAAGATGCTATTGATTTTACCGAAAATGTTATCGGTTATCCTGTAATTATCCGTCCAGCATTTACTCTCGGCGGTACAGGCGGTGGTATCGCTTATAATTATGACGAACTCCACGAAATTGCTACAAACGGCTTAAGATTATCTCCTATTCATCAGATTCTTGTTGAAAAGTGTATCACAGGCTGGAAGGAAATTGAATTTGAAGTTATCCGTGATGCAAAGGACAATGTTATTACTGTTTGCTCAATGGAAAATATGGACCCTGTCGGCGTTCATACAGGTGACAGTATTGTAGTTGCTCCCGCTATAACACTTACTCCTAAAGAATACGGAATGCTCCGTACAGCGGCTATGAAGATTGTTCAGGCATTAAAGGTTGAAGGCGGCTGTAACTGTCAATATGCTGTAATCGAAGTAAACCCCAGAGTTTCCCGTTCCTCTGCACTTGCTTCCAAGGCAACAGGTTATCCTATCGCTAAGGTTGCCGCAAAGATTGCTATTGGTTATACTCTTGATGAAATTGTTAATGCCGTTACAGGCACAACTTACGCCTGCTTCGAGCCTGCAATCGACTATCTTGTAGTAAAGTTCCCCAAATGGCCCTTTGATAAGTTCGTTTATGCTAAGAAGACACTTGGTACACAGATGAAGGCAACAGGCGAAATCATGTCAATAGGACCCAGCTTTGAAGCAGCTATGATGAAGGCTGTACGTTCTATTGAACTTGGACTTGATACAATGACAAAGCCTGTATTTACAAAGCTTACTGACAAAGAAGTTGAAAACAAGCTTTACGATGTGGATGTTGACCGTTCATTCTGTATTTTTGAAGCACTCAAGCGTGGTATTTCCGTTGACAGAATCAACGAAATCACTATGGTTGACAAGTGGTTTATCAATAAACTCAAGAATCTTGTCGAACTTGAAAAATGGCTTGCAGACGGCACTCTTACTCAGGAGAAGTACAATGCGGCCAAGAAGTTCTGCTATCTTGATAAAACAATTGAGAAAATTTCAGGCCAGAAACTCGCTGACTGCGGTATTCAGAAGGAAACAGCTGTTTATAAGATGGTTGATACCTGTGCAGCTGAATTCTCTGCTGAAACACCTTATTTCTACAGCACCTACGACGATGAAAACGAAGCACTTCAGTTTATTGAACAGCACCCCACAGATAAGAAGAAGATTATCGTATTTGGTTCTGGTCCTATCAGAATCGGTCAGGGTATTGAGTTCGACTATTGTTCCGTACACTGCGTATGGGCGTTGAAGGAAATGGGCTACGAAGCTATTATCTGCAACAACAACCCTGAAACAGTTTCCACAGACTTTGATACAGGTGACAGACTCTATTTCGACCCGCTCACATTTGAAGATGTAGATGCACTTTTAGCTACTGAAAAGCCTTATGGCGTTGTTGTTCAGTTCGGCGGTCAGACAGCTATCAAACTTACAAAGCATTTACAGGAAATCGGTGCAAATATTCTCGGTACATCAGCTGAAAGCATTGACGCTGCTGAAGACAGAGAACTTTTTGATGAACTTCTTGAAAAGTGCGGTATTCCGAGACCTGCGGGTGAAACAGTATTTACAACAGATGAGGCTGTCAGGGTTGCTGAAAAATTAGGTTATCCTGTTCTTCTTCGTCCTTCCTACGTTCTCGGCGGTCAGAATATGATTATTGCTCACTGCGAAAGCGACGTAGTAGAGTATATGGAAATCATCACTCAGACAAAGCTTGAAAACCCTGTTCTTATCGACAAGTATATGATGGGTACAGAGGTTGAAGTTGATGCAATCTGTGATGGCAAGGACTTCCTCATTCCGGGCATCATGGAGCATATCGAACGTGCCGGTGTTCACTCAGGCGACAGTATTTCCGTATATCCTGCACAGACGCTTTCCGATTCTGTAAGAAAGACAATTATCACATATACCGAACGTCTTGCAAAGGCTCTTAATGTTATCGGACTTGTAAATATCCAGTACGTTGTATATAATGGTGATGTTTACGTTATTGAAGTCAACCCCCGTTCATCCAGAACTGTTCCTTATATTTCCAAGGTTACAGGTGTTCAGATGGTTGATATCGCAACCAAGATTATGCTTGGTCAGAGTCTGAAGGAGCAGGGCTTTGAAAGCGGTCTTTATCCCGAAGGAGATTATGTTGCTGTTAAGGTTCCTGTATTCAGCTTTGAAAAGCTTCACGATGTAGATACACAGCTCGGACCTGAAATGAAGTCAACAGGTGAGTGCCTCGGTATTGCCAAGACATTTGAAGAGGCTCTTTATAAAGGTCTTTGCGCTGCTGGCTTCAAGATGTTCCACGATGGCGGTGTTCTTTTCTCCGTTAGAAATCAGGACAAACCCGAAATTATTGAGCTTGCAAGCAAGTTTGAGAAGCTTGGATTTGACATTTATGCCACAAGTGGTACTGCATCCACACTCAATCGTAATATGATTGCAACAAATTTTGTATATCGTGTTAATGAAGGTCTTGAGCCTAACATTATCACACTTCTTGAAAGCGGTAAAATCAATTATGTTATTTCTACCTCTGAAACAGGCCGTAAGCCTGCAAGAGAGAGCGTAAAGATGAGAAGAAAGTCAGTTGAACGTTCGATAGCGTGTCTTACTTCCGTTGATACTGCAAATGCTCTTATTTCCTGTATCGAATCAGGAAAGACTATTGATGATGTAGAAATGGTTGATATTACAAAGATTTAAGTTATGCTGTAAAGCTTATGCGGTCAAACGAAGCAATTACGCTTCGTTCCGCAGCAGCTTTGCAGTTTTGCATTATTGAAAGGGTATTTTATGAAACTCGGCAATTTCAGATTCAAAAGAAGATATTCACTTGCACAGCTTCTTGTAGATATTGCGTCATTGATTGCATATGTATTTATTTGTTATATTGTTTATATTTGTGCAGTGGATGTTGAACAGATGAAAAGTTATAATGTTACAGATACAAGTCTCGATTTTCTTGATTGGAAACCTCTTATTATATGGTGTATTATAGGTTTTGTCCTTATTGCTTTATCAGCGGTTTTACTGTTTATTCCGAGGAGAATGCCCAAAAACCTTGTTGTCACAGAAAAATATGCACCCAAATACTGCAATATTGTTGATGCCTGTATTTCATGCCTCAGACTGATTCTGCTTCTGGCTGTTTCTGAACTTTGCTACATACATATGCGTTCGATTATGCTGCTGGAAATAGAATTTTCCGTTCAGCTTATAATGTACGCTGTTATTGCAGCATTACTTATATGGTTTACCGCCGTAAGACTCAGTAGTCTCAGTGATGTTGCAGAGCAGGAAACGGAAGAGGAAAAACCGAGACAGATTGTAGAAAATTAAACATATTATCAAGAAAGGAAAAAAACTATGTCATATAAATGTGATTGTTACAAACTGATAGAAAAGAAAGCAATTTCCGCAGGAATGTTTTCATTTACAATTCTCTGTCCTGAAGTTGCGAAGCTTGCAAAATGCGGTCAGTTTGTTCATATTCTTGTTCCCGGATATACACTCAGAAGACCCATTTCAATTTGCGAGATTGATGCTGAAAAGGGCACTATCCGTATCGTATTTGAAATCAGGGGTTCTGGTACAGATAAACTTGCGAATATCAATGTTGACGACGATATAGATATGATTGCTCCGCTTGGTAATGGATTTTCTGTTCTTGATGTCGAAGAAGGTAAGCGTATTATTGTTATCGGCGGCGGTATTGGTGTTCCTCCTATGCTTGAAACCGCAAAATCCTATTCAAAAGCAACCGCGTTGCTTGGTTTCAGAAGTTATGACAAAGTGATTCTTACGAAAGATTTTGAAGATAACGGCATTGAAACAATTATATGCACAGATGACGGAAGTGTCGGCATTAGCGGAACTATTTCCGCACCCTTGAAATCCGAACTTGAAAAGGGTGATGTTGCTGCTGTTTTTGCCTGCGGCCCTAAACCGATGCTTGCATCCGTTATATCGCTTGCTAAGGAATATAACGCTTATTGCGAAGTTTCTCTTGAGGAGCGCATGGGCTGTGGCGTAGGCGCCTGTGTAGGCTGTGTATGCAGGATTAACCGTGACGGTGAAGAAAAAATGCTCAGAGTCTGCAAAGACGGACCTGTATTCAAGGGTGAGGAGGTAGTTCTCTAATGAAAGATTTATCTGTAAAGGTAGCAGGTGTTACATTTCCCAATCCTGTAATTGCCGCTTCGGGAACATATGGTTTCGGCGAGGATTATGCGCCACTTTATCCGCTTAATAAGCTGGGCGGGATTTCATGCAAGGGTACAACTATGAACGAAAAGCCAGGCAACATCCCTCCCAGAATTGCTGAAACAACGGCAGGTATGCTTAATGCAGTTGGTTTACAGAACCCCGGAGTTGAGGTTTTTGTAAATAAATATCTCCCCAAGCTAAAAAAAGAAGGTAATGTCATTATTGCAAACGTTGCAGGTGCAACTCTCGATGATTACAGGAACATTGCCGAGCGCCTTGATTCAACTGATGTAGATATGATTGAACTTAATATTTCTTGTCCGAATGTCAAGCAGGGCGGTGCAACCTGGGGTACAAGCTGCGAAGGCGCATCTACAGTTACAAAGGCGGTAAGGGCTGTTACAAAGAAGCCTATAATGGTAAAGCTTACACCTAATGTAACAAATGTTGTTGAAATTGCTAAGGCGGTTGAAGCTGAAGGGGCTGACTGTCTCTCTCTTATCAATACACTTCTTGGCATGAGAATAGATATCCGTACAAAGCGCCCTATTCTTCACAATAATGTAGGCGGTTTTTCCGGCCCTGCAATTTTCCCTGTGGCAGTACGTATGGTATGGCAGGTTGCTAATGCCGTTAATATTGATGTTGTTGGTATGGGTGGCATTTCTACTGCAGAGGATGCTATTGAAATAATGATGGCCGGTGCTAAAGCCGTTCAGATGGGCACAGCAATTTTTACCGACCCATATTCACCTTTAAAGGTAATTGATGGCATTGAAAAATATATGATTGAAAACAATATCGAAAATCTTTCTGAGATTACAGGTTCTGTAAAGCCCTGGTAAAGCTCTGATTGGTTAAGTTATGAAAATATATTAAACGGCGGATATTCCGCCGTTTTGAATTTACAGATATGACAGTACACGAATTATACAGATTTATAATAAGTTTTTTATATCCCAATATTTGCCCCTGTTGTGAAAAAGTTATTGAACACAATGATGATTTCTGTGACAGCTGCAGAAGAAAAATGACTATGTTTGTTGATGAATTTGACATAGAGTTTACGGACGCTTTTGTTGCATACTGCTATTACGAGGGTAAAGTGCGCTATGCGATAAGAAAATACAAGGTCACACCTATTGGTAACTCCTATTACGCATTTGCTTTTGGTATTGTTCAGGCACTACGGCGCAAACAGCTTACAAAAGGAATTGATGCAGTTGTTTATATTCCGATGACAGAGGAGGATTATGAAGAACGTGGATATAATCAGGTGGAGCTTATGGCAAATGAGGTACATCATCTTCTGAAGATACCGGTTATTGGCTTACTTGAAAAGTGTAAAAGGACTAAAAGTCAGAAAACGCTTAATGCAACGGAAAGAAGCGTAAATGTTTCAGGTGCGTTCAGAGTAAAATCTGACATTGAGATAAAAGGTAAGAAACTTTTGCTTATTGATGATTTATGCACCACAGGTAATAC
This sequence comes from uncultured Ruminiclostridium sp., assembly GCA_964527695.1. Classification (GTDB taxonomy): domain Bacteria; phylum Bacillota; class Clostridia; order Oscillospirales; family Ruminococcaceae; genus Ruminiclostridium_E. Next base: position 7,083 of record CAZGRB010000021.1, on the reverse strand, counting down.
TTTATCTGAAGCAGCGAGGATTCTGAAAGAAGCGGGTGCAGGAGAGGTTATAGCAGCTGCGTTTGCCAAAACAAGGGATCGCAAGTAAAAAAACTTGACTTATTATAAAAATAATATTATAATTGAATTATAACGTTGTATAATTTTGTTCTTATGCGAAAGGAAAAAGCTTATGAAGATTTTTTACGATCTCAATGGAGCGCTTTATGCTAATATTACAAATGAATGTCCCTGTGCCTGCAGATTCTGTCTCAGAAATAACGGTGACAGCGTCGGCGGAAATGACAGCCTCTGGCTTGATCATGAACCTACAATTGCTGAAATCAGGGCGGCATTTGATGAAGTGGATAAGTCGAAATACAGCGAAGTTGTTTTTTGCGGCTATGGCGAGCCTATGGAAAGAGCTTTTGATCTTATCGAGGTTGCAAAATATATCAAGCAAACCTCAAATCTGAAAATACGTATCAATACAAATGGTTTGGTATCCCTGATGCATCCTACGTTTGATTTGTATCTGATGAAAGGACTTATCGACAGCCTTTCTATCAGTCTTAATGCATCTGATCCCGATAAGTATTATTATATTACAAACGCAAAATTCGGTTTGCCGTCGTATAATTCAATGCTTAATTTTGCAATTATTACATCTTCCTTTATTCCAAGTGTAGTATTCACAATAGTCGGGGTTGTTGATGAAGATGAGGTAAGAGCGTGCAAGGAGAGGGCGGAAGACCTTGGAATACCTCTCAGAATAAGAAGTTATATTTCAAATAATACTGATTATAATTAAAGGTGAAAAATGCTTATTAGATTATCTGGTCTGGTTCCGGAATCGTTTGTTGACGGTCCCGGAATTCGTTTTACAATTTTTACTCAGGGCTGTCCTCACAGATGCTTCGGATGCCATAATCCTGAGACTCATGATTTCAACGGCGGAAGAATGGCAGATGTTGACAGAATTCTGAATAAAATAATTGAAAATCCGTTAATAAAAGGTGTTACATTCTCAGGCGGCGAGCCTTTCAGTCAGCCTGAACCTCTTGCATATCTTGCCAAGATGCTTAAGGAAAGAAATTATCACGTAATGAGCTATTCAGGCTACACTTTTGAGCAATTGTATGATATGGGAAGGGAAAATGGTAATATCAGAGAGTTGCTACATAATATAGATATACTTGTCGATGGTCCGTTTATTCTCAGTGAGAGAAGCCTTGAATTAAGATTCAGAGGCAGCAGAAACCAGCGAATAATAGATGTTCATAAAAGCTTAGAGACAGGAAAGGCTGTTACAATTGAAATATAAATTTATAATAATAACATTGATAACGTTATTTATCTTCTCTTCATGCAGAAGTTCTGACTCTGAATATGCCTTTAAATGTGCAATTGAAGGCAATCCTAAAACGCTTGATCCGCAATGTGCTTCATCTGACAGCTCCGTTCAGGTATTCAGCTTTATTTTGCAGGGGCTTTTCGCTTTCGGTGATAATGGTGAGATAATCGAAGGAATGATTGATGATTATACTGTAAGTGATGATGGTACAGTATGGACCTTTAATCTGAAATCCGATGTATACTGGTCTGATGGTGATGAATTTTCTGCTGAATGTACAGCTGCTGATTACTTATTTGCGTTTGAACGGTTGTTCAGACCTGCAACCAAATCTGAACGTGCAAGTGAATATTACATAATCAAAAATTCCGAAGCTATAAATAAGGGAGAAATTTCCGATATGTCATTGCTTGGTGTTGATGCTGTTGACAGATATACGTTGGAAATAACCCTTGAAGAGCCTTGTTCGGATTTGCGTGCATTGCTGTCGTTACCGCCTGCAATGCCATGCAACGAGGAATTTTTTCTGAGCACACAGGGCAGATACGGACTTGCTGCTGATTGCATAGCGTCTAATAGTGGTTACTACGTTCACACCTGGAGTTATGATAAGTGGAGCAATGAAAACAATTATTTCATTCTTAGGCGCAATAAACACAACCCTTATCAGGAAAATTCACCGTACAGCATAAATCTTTTCATAAATCCTGTCAATAGCCGTAAGGATTTTGATGAAGAAGTGCTGAATGTGTATAGGGGAATCAACTCTGAAGAAATTTATGAATTAAAAAAATCATTTGATTATTCTGAATATGAAACAGCCGTGTGGGGTATTATTTTTAATCTTAAAAGTAAGTTTTCAAATCAGAACTATCGCCTTGAATTATCTAATGCAGTTGATTTTACATCGTCTGATGAGCAATACAACGGGTTCTATGGTATAATTCCTTATTCCGTTTCTCTGGACGGTAAGGCATACCGTGAGCATAGCGGGGAACTGAGTAATATAATATGTGATTATGATAATGTCGGTGCTTTGTCAGGTATGAAAATGATAATGCCTTCGGGAACAGGTTTACGTGGCGACATAGGCAGAGTTATGCAGGGTTGGCAGTCTGAATGTGGTTTTTATTGCAGTCTGTCAGAGCTTGAAACGGATGAATACAGAAAAGCACTGGAACAAGGAGATTTTGATATTGCACTTGTCAAGCTTTCGGGGGAATATAATTCTCCATACGCCTATCTCAATGATTTTCTTGAAGGCAATTCAACAAATTTCAGCGGATACAATAGTAAGAAATATTCACATATTATAAATAGCGCTCTGACAGCGAATGACAGTTTATCAGCAGCTATTTATTACAAAGAAGCGGAGCAGCTGCTGATTGACAGCGGTGTATTTATACCTTTATGCACTGAAACAGAATATGTTTTCTATGAAGAAAAGCTTGAGGGAATGGACTATAATCCTTTTTCAGGTATTTATAGTGTAAAAAAATGAGGCTTATATGAGTTACATAACAAATCTTCGTAAATATGCAGGCCATGAGCCGCTTATAAATATTGGCGCAACAGTTATTGTGCTGAATGAAAGAAATGAAATTCTATTGAATCTTCGTTCCGATACAAATACATGGGGAATTATCGGCGGCGGCATGGAGCTGGGGGAAAGTCTTGAACAGACAGCTGCAAGGGAATTGCTGGAAGAAACAAATCTGACAGCCGAGCGTTTTGAATTGATTGACCTGCTTTCGGGTGAGGACTTATATTTTAAATATCCTAACGGTGATGAAACCTATACTGTTATAGCGTTGTACCGTGCAGTCAATGTATCAGGTGAGATTAAAATAAATGATGGCGAAAGCGTTAAGTTGAAATACTTTTGCTTGATAAGCTTCCTGAACTGGAGAGCAGGGCAACGTATGTAATTGACAGACTTTCAGAGAGGAACATTTTATGAAAGCAATAATTTTTGATGCATTCGGAACACTTTTTAAAGTTACAAGCGGTGGTTCTGCAAGAACAATAATGAGTAAAATAAACGTATGTACTGCGAATATTGATGAGAACGCATTTCTTGATGAATAGAAGGCTTTTTATAAGAAACGCACCAATGCAACTGTTTCATTTATAACAGAGCGTGATATTTTCATTTCACGTATTAAGATGTTCTATGACAGGTATGGTGTAGCGAGAGATGCTGAAAAAGATGCTGATGATTTGCTTTCGGGTGCATTTGAGCGAGAAGCTTACCCTGATGTCAAGGCAGTTATCGACAACCTCATGAAGAATTATCAGGTTTTTATCGGGTCAAATACTGATAATAACGTACTTGAAAGCGCAATGTCAAAGAATAACATTTATGTTCATAAGGTTTACACATCTGAAAATCTGAAATGCTACAAGCCTAATCCTGTCTTTTTTCAGAAAATACTTGATGATAATAATTTATCACCGCAAGAAGTGATATTTGTCGTTGATTCCATAACCGATGATATACTCGGACCTAAGGCTTCTGGGATCAGAACTGTATGGATTGACAGGGAAGGAAAAGGCGGAGATTTCGGGCAGGATTATACGGTTAAGGATTTGAATGGAGTTTGGGAGGTGCTGAAATGAAAAATATAATCACAATCCAGCACACTCAATCCGAACAGCATATAAACAAAATGATTGGCTCGTTAGGTGGCTGGAATTTAACTGAACTCGGAATAAATCAAGCTCATTCTATTGGTAAAAATCTTGCCGATGAATATAAAAATAAGAAAATTATTATATATTCCTCTGATCTGCCAAGAACAAAACAGACTGCTGAAATTGTTTCAGACTATTTTAATGCAACTCCTGTTTTTACTGCTGCATTAAGGGAATTTGATTTAGGCGAGGCAAACGGAAAATCAAAGGAATGGGCAAGAACTAATCAGCAATGCGCCGTGTGGCAAGGAACGATTGATTGGGCAAAATCAGTATATGATAAGCCATTTATCGGTGCAGAGTCTAAAGCTGATGTTTGGGACAGGATTTCAAAGTTTATGACCGATACGTTAGCTGAAACAGATGAAGATATTATCATTGTTTCACACGACGGTACATTGAGCATACTTTATGCGTTATGGCTTGGTATGGA
>CAZGRB010000021.1:1073-2613 GCA_964527695.1 uncultured Ruminiclostridium sp. | reverse complement strand
TGCTGAATAAGTGCAATCTATCAGGCAAGACAGGCGGTGTTTCCGTATTGCAGGAAGATGATGACGGAAATCATATTATTTTGTGTTTAAATGATATGTCGTATATGAAAGAGGTACTAAAATGAAATACATACTTTTACAGGGAATGGGACAGAATGCTTCAAGCTAGGATAAAACAATATCCTTTTTGTCTGATAGCACGGAATTAGTCTGCCCGGAATTGAGTGATTTTTTCACGGAAGGAAATTACTTTTATAATAAAATGTATGATGCCTTTTGTGATTACTGTAATAATATCTCCGATCCATTAAATTTGTGTGGACTTTCTCTCGGTGCGGTTTTTGCGCTGAATTATGCTATTGATTTTCCACGGAAAGTTAATTCTCTGATACTTATTGCACCGCAGTATGATATGCCGAAATTCCTGCTTAAAGTTCAGAATGTGCTGTTTAAATTTATGCCTGAAAGTCAATTCAAAGATATTGGGCTTACAAAAAAGATTTTATCACACTTACAAATTCAATGGCTGATATGGACTTTACAAATGGTCTTGACAAAGTTTCCTGTCCTGTGCTTGTTCTTTGTGGCGAAAAAGATAATGTCAATAAAGAAGCAGCAGTAAAGCTTACTGAAAAACTGCCAAATGCCAAGTTTGCTACGATTGAAAATTCAGGTCACGAGGTAAACATTGATAATCCGCAGGGGTTAGCTAAAGCTATGGAGGACTTTAAATGGTAAATTTAGTTCCATATAACGAAAACTATGCAAGTAGAACTATCGACTACATTGTTTCTTTCTTCGGCTTTCATTCTTCAATAAACGGACAAGCAAACAGCCTTGAATTGACGCAGGCAAAAGAAAATATCGAAATGTGGACTTCTGAAAAGCACGAATTATATATAATTGAAAGCCATAATACACCTGTCGGATTTATTCATATCTGGTATAAGGGTGGAAATGTTGCTTGGATAGAGGATGTATTTGTTGATGAAGCATACAGAGGTAAGGGTATTGGTAGTCAAGCAATAACAGCCGAGGAGATAATTAAACAAAAACAAGGCTACACCGCTGTATGTATGGATGTTGTCCCCAGGAATAAAAACGCTTTAGCAACCTATCACAAGTTAGGATATGATACGTTAAGTCTGATTACAGTACGCAAGCAGTTTGGCGAAAAGTATAGAGGGCAAACAGCTGATTTTTTAGGATACAAGTTTAAGATATGATACAAAAAAGGTAATATTTATAGATTGCTATGAATAAACAAAAACCCTCGGTACAAAGTACCGAGGGTTTCTTTATGTAATTACAGAAATTACTTGATAACACGAACGTTGATAACAGCGTCAACAGCCTTGATTTTTTCAGCAATGCTGTCTGTGTTACCCTTAACGTCGAGAACTGTATAAGCCATATCCTTCTTGGACTTGCTTACCATATTTTCGATATTGATACCGTTTTCAGCAGCAACAGCAGTTACCTTTGTAAGTAAGCCTTCAACATTCTTGTGGATTACACAGATCTTAGCGTCACCGCTCAT
>CAZGRB010000021.1:0-1063 GCA_964527695.1 uncultured Ruminiclostridium sp. | reverse complement strand
AAGGTAGGCGATAATTTCATTAACAGCCATAACTGCACAGTTGTCTTCACTTTCGGGAGAAGAAGCACCGAGGTGGGGGAATGCTGTAACACCTTCAACGCCAATGAGGTCATCAGTTACGAAGTCTGTTACATAAGCAGCCATACCGCCGTTTGCGAGAGCGTCGATGATAGCCTTGCTATCAACGAGATCGGCTCTTGCGAAATTAAGAATACGTACATTCTTCTTCATTGTAGCAATTGACTCTGCGTTGATCATACCCTTTGTTTCAGGTGTAGCAGGAGCATGGAGTGTGATGTAATCGCACTGTTCAAAGATTTCCTTGTTGCTCTTTACGTAGTTGATCTTTGTGGAGAGGTGAAGTGCGCCATCAACAGAAAGGAAGGGGTCAGCGCCGTAAACTTCCATGCCGAGAGCAGCAGCAGCGTTAGCAACTAAAGCACCGATAGCGCCGAGACCGATAACACCGAGCTTCTTGCCCTTGATTTCAGGACCTGCGAACTGAGCCTTGCCTTTTTCTACAAGCTTGCCAACTTCGTCGCCCTTGCCCTTTAAGGTCTTGAGCCAATCCATGGAAGCTGCAACCTTACGGCTGGAGAGGAATAAACCTGCTAAAACAAGTTCCTTAACAGCGTTAGCGTTAGCACCGGGAGTATTGAATACTACGATACCCTTTTCAGAGCACTTTTCAATCGGAATGTTGTTTGTACCTGCGCCTGCTCTTGCGATAGCAAGGAGGTTGTCGCCCAGTTCCATTTCGTGCATGGAAGCGGAACGAACGAGAACAGCAGCGGGGTCAGCCATATCTTCGCTGAATGTGTACTTGCTCTTATCAAATAAGTCAGTACCGCAAGCAGCAATTTTATTAAGTGTTAAAATATTATACATTGCTTTTTACTCCTTTGAAATAATTAGCAGTTTTCTGCTTCAAACTTCTTCATAAAGTCAACGAGAGCCTGAACACCTTCGATAGGCATAGCATTGTAGATAGAAGCTCTCATACCGCCAACGGAACGGTGACCCTTAAGGTTTTCAAGACCTGCAGCCTTGGCTTCCTTAACGA
>CAZGRB010000020.1:0-17393 GCA_964527695.1 uncultured Ruminiclostridium sp. | reverse complement strand
GGATTTACCAAAAATCTCTTCTTTTGTCATTATATTTATTCCTTTCTTTTGCTTTTAAAAATCTGTGGTTGAAGTTGTAAGTCTCCATGTGCATACATAATCAGGATTCTTTACCTTCATTCCGTTTGATTTCAATGTATAGGTTGCCTTCTGACCGGGCAGATACTGCTCGGGGAACGGAGGGAGTGCTTTGAAATCTTCAGTTCCTATACGCTTTATGATAACACCTTCCTGCGCATTTGCTCTGATGACAACTCCCGCATACTGAGAATTTCCCAGCACCCTGCCCTTTTTGTCAACATGGGTAATACCTACAAGTACGGATTTACCGATAAGTTCTTCCAAGGTTTCAGCCATTTTATTTTCCTTTCCATAAAAGTTCCACGTGGAACTTTTAAACAATTTGTATATTAGCTAATTATTTTAACAAGATGTAAAATCAGCAAATTCGGCGGAAGGTTTTATTTCCGCCGAATATTCTGCTTTATTCTTCCGTTTCGTCAGCACCTTCATCTTCATCATCGGGCTCTTCATCAACAAGTTCTTCCTCGTCGGTGATATCGTCATCAATGATATCATCTTCAGGTGATTTTTCAAGTTCTTCCGTTTCCTCGGATTCATCATGCTCGGTACGTGTAAATGCAACTACTCTGTTTTCTTCGTCAGCAATACGCATAACCTTTACACCCTGACCGGGACGGTTGCGGAGCGGCATATCATTTGCACGTATGCGGATAATAACACCATCGGAGCTGATAAGAATTACATCATCATCAGGGCCTAAGGCACGGATACCCACAACAGCACCTCTGCCCTTTGCCAGGTCATAGTTCTTTATACCGTAACCGCCACGGTTCTTGACAGGATAGTTGTATTCAAAGTCGCCGTTTTCCTTCTTCTTTCTGTTGCCGTTTTCGTCAATACGGAACAGAGGTGTTCTTCTGCCGTAACCCTTTTCGGTAACGGTAAGAATTGTCATATCCTCGTTGTATATTTTTGTTGCACCTACAACATAATCGCCCTCACGGAGCTTAATTGCTTTTACACCTGCGGCAGTTCTGCCCATGCTTCTTACCTTATCTTCCATGAAGCAGAGTGCCTGACCATTATGAGTAGCAACAAGCACGCCGCTGTCACCCTCGGAGAGATGTGCTGCTGCAATTTCGTCGCCCTCAGCAAGAGTAATACATCTGAGACCGTGTCTGCGGATGTTCTTGAAAGCGGAAAGGGGTGTTCTCTTGATTTTACCCGATTTTGTAATACAGATAAAGAATTTGTTTTCCGCAAAGTCGGCAGTCTTTATCATAGAGGTTACACGTTCACCCTCACCAAGCTGTAAGAGGTTTACAATATTTGTACCTCTGCTCTGCTTTGAGCCTTCGGGAATTTCATAACATTTAAGCTTATACATATTACCGAGGTTGGTAACAAACAGAATATTGTCGTGGGAGGAGGAAATAAATACATTTTCAACAAAGTCCTCGTCACGCTGCTTGATACCCGAAACACCACGGCCGCCTCTTCTCTGAAGGTTGTAAATTTCAGAAGGCTGACGCTTTACGTAACCTAAGTTAGTGTATGTGATAACCGATTCTTCAACAGGAATAAGGTCTTCGATATCCACTTCACCGCTTACGGCTTCAATGCTTGTACGTCTTTCATCGCCGTACTTCTTTCTGATAACTTCAAGCTCGTCACGGATAATTTCGTAAGCCTTGTTCTTATCTGCAAGGATTGCCATAAACTCACGGATTTTATCCATAAGTTCAGCAAGCTCGGATTCAATCTTTTCCTTTTCAAGTCCTGTCAGCTGACCGAGGCGCATCTGTACGATAGCGTCAGCCTGCTGTTCGGAAAGACCGATAGCTTGTTCAAATTCAAGGTCAGCATATTTTTCGCCCATAGCACGGCTGAGAAGCTGTGACAGGTCGGATTCCTTGAAGCGTTCCATAAGACGTTCCTTACCTTCGGGGATAGTCTTACTGGAGCGAAGAATTGCGATAACCTCGTCGATATTGTCGATAGCAAGCATAAAGCCCTGTAAAAGATGCGCTCTGTTTCTTGCCTTTTCAAGGTCGTAGCGTGTACGGCGCTCGATAACTTCCTTCTGGAAGTCAAGGTAATGAGTGAGCATTTCCTTTAAGTTGAGGGTTTTCGGTTCGCCGTTGACAATGGCAATCATTATAACGCCGACAGTGTCCTGAAGCTGTGTAAAGGAGTAGAGCTTATTGAGTACAACGTTGGCATTTGCTTCACGCTTAAGCTCAATAACAATCTTCATACCTGTTCTGTCGGATTCGTCACGGAGTGTGGAAATACCCTCGATACGCTTGTCGCGCATGAGCATACCGATATTTTCAAGAAGCTTGGTCTTGTTCACCATGTAGGGAATTTCGGTGATGACAATACGTGTATGGGTTTTTTCCTCAACGATTTCGGCTCTGCCGCGGAGGGTAATCTTGCCGCGTCCTGTGTAGTAAGCGGAACGGATACCCGAATGACCCATAATGATACCGCCTGTGGGGAAGTCGGGTCCTTTGATGCAGTCCATGAGTCTTTCGACAGGTGCGTCCTGGTCCTCGATAAGTACATTGATAGCGTCGATAACCTCACGGAGATTATGAGGAGGAATATTTGTAGCCATACCTACGGCAATACCTGTACTGCCGTTTACCAGAAGATTCGGGAAACGGGAGGGCAGAACGGTAGGTTCTTTTAATTTATCGTCATAGTTTGTGGTGAAATCTACGGTATTCTTATCAATATCACGCATCATCTCCCCTGCCATCTTGGCAAGGCGGGCTTCTGTGTATCGGTAAGCAGCAGGCGGGTCGCCGTCAACGGAACCGAAGTTACCGTGACCGTCAACCATAGGATAACGGAGAGAGAAATCCTGTGCCAGACGTACCATAGCATCATAAACGGAAGAGTCACCGTGGGGATGGTACTTACCAAGCACTTCACCTACGGTGTAGGCACACTTACGGTAAGGCTTGTCCGAGGTATTTCCTGCCTCGTCCATGGTATAGATGATACGGCGGTGAACAGGCTTTAAGCCGTCACGTACATCAGGTAATGCACGGGAAACGATAACGGACATAGAGTACTGAAGGAATGATTTTCTCATTACATTTTCAATATCTACGCCGTAAAGCTTTTCACCTGGGTGAATACTGTCGAGTATTTCCATATTTTCCATTTTGATTTATTTCCTTTTTCTAAAATGTCATTGTTGTAGGGAACGGCGTCCCCGACGTTCCGGAATATTTTAGTCCAGCCCTTTTTCTTCAAAGTAGCTTCTCACCTGCTGCTGTTCTTTCTCGGAAAGACAGCGTGCGGGGATAGTCTGTATGAAGGCACGGTTAAGGAAAACCATAAATATGCCGTTCTTTTCTTCAAAGCTGATTTCGGTTTCGGACAGGTTATATACGCTTTTCTGGATTTCCTCTTCCTTGGGAGGATTTTCCATAAGCTCCTTTTCTGCCTCACTGCCCTCTTCAACGGTGTAGACACCTGTTGAAGTGATTGCAACCGTTTCAGTTTCGGCAGTTTTGTCCATAATTGTTTCAACTGTGAGCTTATCGTCATAGAAGCTCATTACGTAGGTTTCATCGTCAAGCTCCGACAGTGTTTTCATCAGCTTTTTCTTTACGGTAATGGGCTTTATCCAGTTGAAAAGCAGGATACCTGCCGCAAGACCCGTGGCAATATAGCCCGGAGGAGATGACGGATTCTTGATAATAAGGTCAATACCGAGAACTACCACAATAAGATAAACAACGGTGTAGATTATCTTTTTGCGGAGGGTGTATTTGTTCTGAAAGGCAGTGTAAGCCTCAGCAATTTCCTCGGTATTTGCATCAAAAGTAATTGAAAAGAGTTTTGCCATTTTATTTTTCCTTTAATGTTCATTTACAAGCAGCAGTACGGCCAGAGCAATACAGGCAACTGCCACAACTGCGGAAATAATTGCGTCCGCAAGCTTATCCTTTTTGAGGAATTTAGTAATGTTCAGACCGCAGAAAAGACCGAGAGTAAAAAGCATACCGCAGACGAGAATGGTAAATTCCACTCCTGCAACAACTCCCGCAAGGCATAAAGCCCACATGAGAATCATAAGCCATTTTGCAATTTTACGGGGGAAGGCACAGATATCCTCTTCCTCCTCTGCTTCGATTTTATCCATAACGGATTCATGCTTTTCAACATCCTGATAAAGCTTTTCCATACGGGCAAGCTTATCTATTTGTTTCTGATTATTATCTTCAAAATTCATAGTTTTTTACCAAATAAATTATTGCAAGTGTATTATCCGCCGTTATGCGGTCATCGGGATTATCTGAAGACTGCAAAAGGCGGAATCTGCTACGGCGCTTCGCCGTTAAATGTCAAGATCCTGTGCATAACGTGCGTTTGTTTCGATGAATTCTCTTCTGGGTTCAACCTTATCGCCCATAAGAATTGAGAATATCATATCTGCCTTCATGGCGTCCTCTAAGCTTACCTTGAGCATTGTACGGGTTTCGGGGTTCATGGTTGTTTCCCAGAGCTGGTCGGGGTCCATTTCACCAAGACCCTTGTAGCGCTGAACTTCAACCTTGGCATTATTGTCGCCCGAAAGCTCCGCAATATAAGCGTCACGCTCAGCGTCGGAAAATGCGTATCGCACCTGCTTGCCGCGGAAAACCTTGAACAGCGGAGGCTGAGCAAGATAAACGTGGCCATGCTCGATAAGGGGGCGCATAAAGCGGAAGAAGAATGTAAGCAGAAGTGTTCTGATATGTTCACCGTCAACGTCGGCATCGGCCATGATAATAACTCTGCCGTAACGGAGCTTGGTGATGTCGAAATCCTCGCCTACGCCTGTACCCAGAGCCTTTACAACGGGAACAAGCTTTTCGTTGTTATAAACCTTGTCTACACGTGCCTTTTCAACGTTGAGCATCTTACCCCAGAGAGCAAGAATAGCCTGGAAAGCACTGTTTCTGCCCTGCTTTGCAGAGCCGCCCGCAGAGTCACCCTCGACGATATAGATTTCGGTCTTGGTTGTATCCTTTTCGTAGCAATCCGCAAGCTTACCGGGAAGACCTGCGCCGTCAGCAACCGACTTACGCTTTGCTTCCATAGCCCTCTTGGCAGCGTCACGTGCCGCCTGAGCGTTGATAGCCTTGGTTACTACGATATTAGCGGTTTCGGGGTGTTCTTCAAAGTAATATGTGAGCTTTTCGGTAACGATTTTGTAAACAATGGGAGTAACCTCGGGGTTACCAAGTTTACCCTTTGTCTGTCCCTCGAATTCACATTCGGGGAGCTTTACGGAAATTACCGCATTTATAGCTTCTCTGATAGCTTCGCCCGATAAAGGCACAAATTCCTTCTTTTCTTCCTCGCCCTTCTTGGTTTTCTTTGCCTTTTTTGAAGGATTTGCTTCCTGATATGCCTTTGCAAAGTCGTTTATAACCTTGTTCAGGGCTCTCTTGAAGGAAACCTCGTGTGTACCGCCGTCAATGGTATGGATATTGTTGGCGAAGGAGCGGAAGGATTCGCTGTTGAAGTCGGTATTGTACTGGAAAGCTACCTCAACGGTAACATCATCAATAACGCCGTCCAGATAAATTACATCGGGGTGAAGAACCTCCGCACCACGCATTTTCTGGAGCCACTCAACATAGCTTATGATTCCGCCCTCGTATCTGAGGCTTTCTCCCCTGATGTCGTTCTCGTCACGGGTATCGGTGATATTGATAAGGATACCGCCGTTAAGGAACGCCTGTTCACGGAGTCTGTCCAGAAGGATATTGTAGTCATAATTTGTATCGTGGAAGATTTCCCCGTCAGCCTTGAAGCGTACCTTTGTACCTGTCTTTGAGGTCTGACCGATAATCTTCATCTGCTCGTCATAGTGGCCGCGTTCAAAACGCTGGAAGTGGATATCTGTGCCGTCATAGACTTCCAGCTCCAGCCATTCGGAAAGAGCGTTTACAACCGACGCACCTACGCCGTGGAGACCGCCTGAAACCTTGTAACCGCCGCCGCCGAACTTACCGCCTGCGTGGAGGATTGTATAAACTACGGTAGCTGCGGAAATGCCCTCCTTGGGGTGAATACCCGTAGGGATACCACGACCGTTATCCGTAACCTCGATTACATTATCGGGGAGAATCCTTACATTGATTTCGGAGCAGTAGCCTGCAAGCGCTTCGTCGATAGCATTATCCACGATTTCGTATACCAAGTGGTGCAGACCGCTGGGACCTGTTGAACCGATATACATACCGGGGCGCTTTCTGACCGCTTCAAGACCCTCTAAAATCTGAATATCGTCAGCACCGTATTCATGGTTTACTACCTTTGTATTTTCGTCCATTTCTTTAACCATTCCTTAATTTGTAATATATTCTGAGTAAAATAATATATATATTTTTAAATAGTATAAACCATTATATCATATTACGAGAAAAATTTCAAGTTATTTTTGTATTTTTTACTTAAAATCAGGGAATAAAAATTGACAAATTAATCCTTGTGTGATATATTATTTATGAATTGCGGAAATACTGCTGCAATCGGTAAATTATAGGGAATCAGAAAGGAAATTATTATGACAAACAGAGTATTGAAAAAGACTGCGTCAGTTATTGTCGCTGCGGCAATGATGCTCGGCTTAAGCTCTTGTGTTTCACAGGAAACAGGGCTTGTATTCAGCGATGACTGTGAAACGGTAACAATTTATTCAGAAACTGCAATGGAAAAGGAATATCTCGACGAAATGGAAATGACCGCTGAAGATTTTTACGATTACCTTGCAGAAAATACAGATGAAACATACAAGGAGTGGGAATGTACAGATTCTGAAATTACAAAAGGTGACAAGGAATATGCCGCCAGACGTTACAGCAAGAGCTATACATATGAAGAGCTTGTTGCCGATGAAGGAATCAGAATGGGCGGCGAGGAAGATGTAGTTTCAGTTGATTACAAGATTGAAAAGACAGCCGAAGAAATAAGTGTAACCGTAACCTACATATTTATAGGCGAGCCTGTAACTGAGGATTTGAGCAGCATGGACGATATGGGCATGACCAATGAGTTCAGAATTACTGCTCCCTTTGAGCTTCTTGAAACAAACGGAAGGGCTGAAAGCAAATACTCCAAGGATACAGAAGGGTCGCAGACAGTTCTCGTATGGGATATTTCGGGTGTTTCATCAGGAACAGAGACAGAACTGGTTATTTCTGCAAAGTTTGCTGCGCCTAAGACAGCTTCCCTTCTTTTCCCGATAATTATTATTGCGGCAGTAGTTATCATCACTGTAATTATTGTGCTGGTTATTTTCAACGCAAATAAGAATAACGGCATTTTCGCAGATACTTTTGTAGAAGAGCCTGCAGGTCCTTCCGTTCAGGATAAGCTTGCACAGACAGAGGCTGATGGCACAATCCCTGTACAGGAACCTGAATCAGTTGAAGAAAAGAAGCCCGAATACTGCGAAATCTGCGGTATGAAGCTGAACGGTGTTGACAAGTTCTGTCCCGGCTGCGGCGAAAAGGTATAATCACAGCTTAATAAAAATAAAAGACGCTGAGTCTATGACTCAGCGTCTTTTTGTATTCCCTGCCCTACGGGTTATGACAAATTTCTCGCCCTGCTTGTGCTATAATCGGCATAAAGTAAGGAATTGAAAAGGAAAGGAGCGTAAAAAATGTCGGTACGGTTACAGAACAGCGGCGACAGGCTTATTATTTTTCTAAGCGGTGAAATCGACCATCACAGTGCTGCGGAAATGCGGTTCTTCATTGACGGGGAGCTGGAGCGTTCGACTCCGTCGGTGATTGTTTTTGACTTTTCAGAAGTGGACTTTATGGACAGCTCGGGTATCGGTCTTGTAATGGGGCGGCTGAGAGTGATTTCAGGCTGGGACGGCAAAGCGGCAATTGAAAATCCAAAGCCTGCTATAAGAAAAATGCTGAAGCTTGCAGGACTTGAAAGGCTTATTAAGTGAAAGGACAGAAAAATGAAAGATGTTACAAACTCAATGAAAATGACAATTGCGGGGTATTCCCGCAACGAGGGGCTTGCCAGAATGTGCGTTTCGGCATTCGCTTCCCAGCTTGACCCGACAATTGAAGAAATAAACGACATAAAGGCGGCAGTTTCGGAGGCTGTCACAAACTGTATCGTCCACGGCTACAAGGATACAATCGGAGATATTGCAATTGAGCTGAAAATCATAGAAAACGCCACTCTTTACATACGGATAAAGGACAAAGGGTGCGGCATACCCGACGTAAAAAAGGCAATGGAGCCGCTCTTTACCACTTCCCCCGAAACCGAGCGTTCAGGCCTCGGCTTTTCGGTAATGGAAAGCTTTATGGATAAGCTTAAGGTAAACAGCAAGGTAGGAAAGGGTACGTCCGTAACCATGACGAAAAGGCTTGTGAAGAGAAATGAACAGACTGACAGATGAATTTATAGGCGAAAACTTAGGACTTGTCCATTCCCTTGCAAACCGTTTCCGCGGCAGAGGCATAGAATACGAGGAGCTGTACTCTGCAGGGTGCATGGGACTTGTCAAGGCGGCAAAGGGCTTTGATGAAAGCAGAGGACTGAAATTCTCAACCTACGCTGTGCCTGTGATTTTAGGGGAGATAAAACGGCTTTTCCGTGACGGCGGAACAGTAAGAGTAAGCCGCAGTATAAAGGAATTGTCCCTAAAAATTGCAAGACGCAGAGAGGAATGTTCAAAATCAGGGCATGAACCCACAATTACGGAGCTTGCACAGTATTTTGAGGTGTCGGAAGAACAGATAACCGAGGCAATTGCCGCTTCACAGCCTGCCCTTTCCCTTACGGGAAGCGACGAAAACGGCAGTGAATATGACCTTCCTGTAGAGCCGCCACAGGCAAAGGCTACTGAGCTTATAGCCTTAGGACAATGCCTCGGCACTCTTGAACCGGACGACAGGAGGCTTATCTATCTTCGGTACTGGAAAGGACTTACCCAGAGCGAAACAGGAAAACAGCTGAGCATGACCCAGGTGCAGGTTTCCCGCCGTGAAAAGCGGATACTTGAAGGGCTGAGGGGAATGCTGGTATAAAACCAGGCGGCACGATGTGCCGCCTGGTTTTGATGAATGATGAAGAATGAATGATGAATGATTATGGTGTCGGCTTCGCCGACGGATTTTGAATTGTAGGGGCGACTATTAGTCGCCCGAAAAAATCAATGTGTTTTGGTACAGAAGCCCTCGGCGGTGAATTTTACGCCCATGGCAAAGCCTGAAGCGTACATTTCACGTCCGAACTCATACTCCATAATGTAGTGACGGGCATCAAGCTTTTCAAAAAGCTTCATCTGTTTTTCGGAAAAGGTCTTTTTCAGCCTTTCTGTAAGCTGTTCATACTGTGCGGCGGCAAGCTTGTATCTGTGGTTTTTGAAATCCATCTCACTTGGGCGGATATCGCCCTCATAAAATTCTCTGATTATGCTCATACTTTCTCCTTGACGTTATTTTATGGTTGTGATATAATAAATAATTAAGATAAAGCTGAGCACTGCTCAGCTTTTGGTGTTTATTTGATTATATCACGTTTAACGTGAGAAATCAATATTCAAAACAGCCAAAAATATAACGTTAAACGTCATATAAATGTGCTTTTCCTACAAATTGAGGTGAAGAGATGAAAGAATTGAGAAAAGGCGACAACAAAACCCTGAATAGCAAACTGGAATGGCAGAAGGAATATGATTCAGAAAAAATGAAAGTTACAGGCATAAAACACAGCATATCCGAACGGGAAAAATGGGAAAAAGAAGCGGAAAAAAGCGGATTAAAACTGTCGGCGTTTGTCAGAAAATGTGTTAAATACTGCATAGAAAACAACATAGATTTAAAAAATGAATAAACATTTCGGGTTTAATTAAAATCCTTTTCCGCTATCGACGAACGGAACACGAATGTGTTCCCGAGGAGGCCGCGGAAAAGTGCCCTTTTTTTCTCTCTTTTTTTGGGCGAGCAAAAAAAGAGAATAAACCGCCGTAAGGCGACACCACAACTTTTCACTATTCACTTTTCATTAAAAAAGGACGGTCGCAAACCGTCCTTTTTTTAATACTTCCACACATACCTTTTCTTCTCCTCCCCGAACATTCCGTGGCGGATAAAGTCCTCGATAAGAATTGCAGGCAGGGAGAAAAGAAACCATATACATAAAAACAGCAGGCATACCTGCCCCATAATGTTGAACGGCAGGTCGCTGTAATCCCAGACCTGCATACCGAAGCCTATATTGACAATAACACCGCAGATAAATTCTGCAGATGTGATTATAAGCGCCCCGATAATCATTTGTACGGGAACGGAAATCTGCCTTTTGAAAAAGCTGTTAAGCCCCCCTACCCATACAAGACACAGACCTCCTGTAATGAACATTGACGGATGGGTATGACCTCTGTAAAGAATTTCGATTGCTCCGTAGATGAAGCCGCCTGCCGTAAATATGACAAGCTGTCGGAAAAATTCCGTAAAAAAACCCTGATTCTTCAAAATATGACCTCCTCGGTAACAGGAAAATGTAATATCATTTTTTGCATTTTCCGTAAATTTTATACATAGAATGTTACGAACAAGCATTAACGGAGGAAAATATGTTCAGAAAAATTTTATGTGCAGTCCTGTCTGTACTGCTGATTTTAAACAATCCTGTCACTGTCTCGGCAGAAGAACCGCTGACCCTTGAGGGTGTAAAGGCGGCAATCCTTACGGAACGTGAAACGGGACAGGTGCTTTATGAATACAATGCCGACGCACGGCTTCCCATAGCTTCGGTTACAAAAATCATGACCCTGCTGATTGCGGCGGAGGAAATAAGCAAGGGGCGGCTCAGCTTTGATGAAACGGCGGTCTGCTCCGCCTACGCAGGCAGTATGGACGGTTCGGTCATATGGCTTACCGAGGGAGAAGAAATGTCGGTGGGGGATATTATAAAATCGGTGGTTATTGCTTCGGCAAACGACGCCTGCGTAATGCTGGCGGAGCATATTGAGGGAAGCGAGACGGCATTTGTGGAAAGAATGAACAAAACCGCCGCAGAGCTTGAGATGACCAACACGAATTTTGTCAACTGCGTGGGCTATGACCACGAAAACCATTACTCCTCTGCCCGTGACATTTCGGTAATGGCGGCAGAGCTTCGGAAATATGACTATTTTGATGAATTCCTGCTGACGCGGCTGGACAGTGTGCGTACAGGTACAAAAACCGAAACACAGCTGCTTAACACCAACAAGCTCATCACAACTTACAGCGGCATAACGGGCTTAAAAACAGGAACAACCGACGGCGCAGGCTGCTGCCTTTGTGCAACGGCAAAAAGGGGCAATATGTCGCTTATAGGGGTGGTTCTGGGGTGCGAATCCGATGAAAAGAGATTCAGCGAAGCGGAAAAACTGCTGGATTACGGCTTTGACGGGTTTGAAAAGGTCATACTCCGCCCCGACACCTCCGAGCTTACGGAGGTTCAGGTTGAGGGCGGTGTACAGAAGACGGTTGACACACGGTTTTCGGGGGTTTCGGATGTGGTACTGCCTGAGGGAGATATAACCGATGTGGAATTTCATTACAGCAGGACGGAAAAAATTTCCGCTCCTGTGGAAAAAGGGCAGGTTCTCGGCTTTGTGACAATACTTTCGGGAGATGAAATCATAGGTTCGGCAAGAATTGTGGCGGCAGAAGAGGTTGAGGTGCTGGATTTCGGGCGGTGTATCAGTGAAATTTTCGCAGCGTTATTTTCTTTTTGAACAGGGTTTGTATGGGTTCGGAATTGTAAAAAAACCGTATATTATACACATTTTATTCAATTGATGCAATTGTCAAAAAAATAAAACAATTTATGTATACATTCTACAAAAATAGATTTCCTGCATATTTTTTTGACAAAACCCCTTGATTTTTTACAAGTTTTATTATATAATCAAACCATAATCCATATTGTATATTTTTTTCAAGCCCGTTCCTGCGGGCTTTCTTTTTTTGTTTTGTATTGCAAAATCTGAATAAATGCTGTATAATAATGTGTATATTAAATTACAGTTCGGAGATACGATTATGAAAATACTTGCAATAGAATCCTCCTGCGACGAAACTGCGGCAGCAGTTGTTGAGGACGGCAGAAAAATTTTATCAAATATAGTTGCAACCCAGATTGAGGAGCATAAGCTTTACGGCGGAGTTGTTCCCGAAATCGCAAGCCGCAGACATTGCGAAAGCATAGTTGCGGTTGTGAATGAAGCACTGGAGCAGGCGCAGATGAAGCTTGCGGACGTTGACGCAATAGCCGTTACCTATGCCCCCGGACTTATCGGAGCGCTTCTGGTGGGTGTAAATTATGCCAAGGGCCTTGCACTTGCTTCGGGTAAGCCCCTTATCCCTGTTCATCACATAAAGGGTCATATTGCCGCAAACTATATTGCCCACGAGGGTCTGAAGCCTCCCTATCTCTGTCTTGCGGCGTCGGGGGGACATTCCCATATTATGAGAGTCAGCGACTACACTGCATTTGAAACAATCGGCAGAACCCTTGACGATGCGGCAGGCGAAGCCTTTGACAAGGCGGCAAGAGCAATGGGCTTCTCCTACCCGGGCGGCGTCCATATTGACAAGGCGGCAAAGAACGGTGACCTGAAAAAGTACAAGCTCCCCCGCCCCAAGACCCAGAACCCCTATGATTTCAGCTTTTCGGGACTTAAGACAAACGTTATAAACCTTGTCCACAACGCAAAGCAGAAGGGCGAGGAAATTGATATTGACAGTCTTGCGGCGTCCTTTCAGTACACGGTTGCGGATATTCTTTCGTCAAGATTTGTACAGGCGGCCGAGGATTTCGGTTATAAGACAGCGGCGCTTGCAGGCGGTGTTGCGGCAAACTCGGCGCTTCGTGAAATGCTTACCGAACGCTGTGAGAAAAAGGGCATAAAGCTTTATATTCCGCCTATTAATCTCTGCGGCGACAATGCCGCAATGATAGGAAGTCAGGCGTATTTTGAGTATCAGGCAGGAAACGTTGCAGACGGAAGTCTCAATGCAATGGCGACATTGCCGTTATAACAAAACAGGGCGAACAACGTTCGCCCTGTTTTTAATGAAGAATGATGAATAACTGAGGAGTCGCACTTCTTACGACCCCGCCGTTAATCCTTTTCATTCAGTTAATATACATTTATAAAAGACGGAATCGCCCGAGGCGGCTCGCCTCATTCTTCCACAAATGCAATGGGGTCAACCCAGCTGCCGTTGTTCGTGATTCCGAAATGAAGATGTGAATCAAGCTTGCATTCGATTTCGGCGGTATCCCCTACCTGACCGATAATCTCGCCCATTTTCACTTCCTGACCTGCCTTTACATTGAGAGTTTCGGCAAGTCCGTAGTAATGCCCGTTGACACCGTCTCCGTGGTCAATAATCACGCATACACCCCAGAGAGGGTCATTTTTTATTTCGGTAACGGTTCCCTTCATGCAGGAAGCAACCGCGCTTCCCTGCTCAGCGGCAATATCCGCTCCGTCATGGGTCTTCCACACATCGAGGGTCACGCTTTTCACAAGCTCTCCGTTGCTGTAAGGGTTGATGATTTCACCCGTAACGGGCATTGTCTTGGGATTTGAGAAGAAAAGCCCTGTTTCGCTGTCGTCAGCTTCGGTTGTTGTTTCCTCGGGAGTTTCCTTGGGAATCCCTGTCTGTTCAATTCCCGCATCTGCGGTTTCGTAAATGAACACATTATCCTCATTTAATGTATCATTTTCGGAAATTTCATTTATAGTGCCCCTGTACGCAGCGTAGGTAGAAATGCCTACCGCCGCAATACTCAGCACAAGAGCCGCCGTAAAGCCCTTGCCGTGTAAACCGTTTCTGAATGTTACTTTTTTCATAATATACGTTCCTTTCATAGTTGCGGTAATAAGGTTGTGTCTTTATAATGCCACCTTTCAGGTGAAATATACACCTTTTTTTCATAAATCTGTAATTTGTTTTAGCTAAAAAGAGGCTGTTTTTAATTATTTTACCGATAATTAAGTAAATTTCATTATAGTTATTGCAATTTATCGTATTTTGTGCTACAATAACACTGATTTGATATTTTTAATGCCAAGCGGTTTAGCCGCAGAAAGGAATTATTTATGGATACAAATAAGCTTTATGAACTCTGGCTTGAAAAAGCAGTTGCAGACCCCGATTTAAAGGCTGAGCTTGAAAGCGTAAAGGGCAACGAGGAAGAAATTTCCGACCGTTTCTACCGTGAGCTTGAATTCGGTACAGGTGGCTTACGTGGTGTAATCGGCGCAGGTACAAACCGCATGAACTATTACACAGTATGCAAGGCTACACAGGGTCTTGCTGCTTACTTAAAGCAGGTAAAGCCCGAAGGTGCGGCAGTTGCGGTCTCCTACGACAGCAGAATCAAGTCTGATTATTTTGCAAAGTCCGTTGCAGAAGTTCTTTCCGCAAACGGTATCAAGGTATATATCTACACAGAGCTTATGCCTACTCCCATGCTTTCATGGGCAGTAAGAGCCTGCAAGTGTGACGCAGGCGTTATGGTAACAGCTTCCCACAACCCTGCAAAGTACAACGGCTACAAGGTTTACGGCTCCGACGGCTGTCAGCTTACAATTGACGCCGCAGACAGAGTGCTTGCAGAAATCAACAAGATTGACGTATTTGAGGGCGTAAAGTCCGTAAAGTTCGAGGACGGCCTCGCAAACGGTCTTATCAACTACATAGGCGATGACATTATCGACGCTTATATGGCTGAAGTGAAGAAGCAGTCCCTCCACCCCGACGTATGCGCAACCGCAGGCTTAAAGGTTGTATACACACCCCTCAACGGTACAGGCAACAAGCCCGTACGCCGTATCTTAGACGAAATCGGCATCAAGGACGTTGTAGTTGTTCCCGAGCAGGAAATGCCCGACGGCAACTTTACAACCTGCCCCTATCCGAACCCCGAAATCAAGGAAGCATTAAGACTCGGTTTAGAGCTTTGCAACAAGGAAAAGCCCGACTTACTCCTTGCAACTGACCCTGACTGCGACCGTGTAGGTATTGCTGTTCCCGACGGTGACGACTACGCATTATTCACAGGTAACGAAGTAGGCGCAATGCTTCTGGAATATGTGGCAAAGGAAAGAATTGCCCTCGGCACAATGCCCAAGAACCCCATTGCAGTAAAGACAATCGTAACAACAGATATCACAAGAGCAATCGCAAAGAAGTACGGCGTTGAGCTTATCGAAGTTCTCACAGGCTTCAAGTTTATCGGCGAACAGATCGGCTTCCTCGAAGAAAAGGGCGAAGAAGACCGCTACATTTTCGGCTTTGAGGAAAGCTACGGCTACCTTGCAGGCGGCTACGTAAGAGACAAGGACGCAGTTGTTGCTTCCATGCTTATCTGTGAAATGGCTGCTTTCTACCGTGCACAGGGCGTTTCCCTCATCGAAGCAAGAAAGAAGATGTACGAAGAATACGGCTCCTACTGCAACACTCTCGATACTTTCGCTTTTGAGGGTGCAAGCGGTATGGCAAAGATGCAGGAAATCATGAACAATATGCGTACTGATTACCCCAAGGAAATCGCAGGCGCAAAGGTTGTTGCAATGGCTGACTATGAGGCTTCCAAGAAGGTTGACATTGTTACAGGCGAAGAAACAGCAATCGACCTTCCCAAGTCCAACGTAATCACACTCTACCTTGAAGGCGGTGCAAGCCTTGTAATCCGTCCCTCAGGCACAGAGCCCAAAATCAAGATTTACTACACAACCGTTGGCGCAACCAACGAAGAAGCTGCCGCACTCCAGAAGAAGTACGCAGAAGCTTTCACAAAGATTGTAAATGGTTAATAGAAATTCTGCCGCATTATTTATATGCGGCAGTTTTTTGTAAGAAAGATGAGAGGTTAAAATGAAAAAGATACGTTTAATTACAACATTTATGCTGTGCCTCACAATGCTTTTCGCTTCGGGTTGTGCAGAGAAAACCACAGATGAAGCACAGGTTACGGAAGAAACGGTTACATATGAGACGACAACTACCGAAGAGGTAACAGAAAAAAGCGAAACAACTACAGCAATTTCTGAAGCGGAAAGTGCTGTATCTGTTGAAAAGCAGAGTATAGAGGAATTATTTGCCGACGGAATAGAGATAAACGGAAAGAAATACGCCATACCTATGTATATGGAGGATTTCGGCGAGGGTTATTCATGGTCGGACAGTAAGTTTCATCCTGAATTAAGCTATAAAGGAAAAGCTATTGCAACAGTTTCATTGGATGACAATACAAATGAAATATCTGTTTTCAGTCTTAATGCTGAATATGAATATAGATATGGTGAAATCTATGTGGGCAATAGCAAGAAAAATATAGAAGCAGCGTACGGAAAGCCTGAAGAAGGCTATGAAATAATGGGAATCGGCAGTGCAAAATATCCTTTTGGGAAATCATATATTTCTATTAAGTATCAAGATGATATTCTTTTAGGTGTTGAATTCTGGCTTAATATTGTACCCGATAAGCCTGTTATAGAAATACCTGATTATAAGGAAAAATCATTCTCTATAAGGAATGATATTATGACCTCTTTTCATATTAACGGTGTAAAACTTCCCACAAACATAAATAATATGCCTGAGGAAATAGCTCTTAAAGGCGATCCCATAATTATGACAGAGAACGGCAGAGATATGGCTATGGATATGATTCTTAATGACAGCCAACTGGTAGGCAATCTCTCTTATTACGTAGACAGTGGTGAAATTATGAGCGTCTCTGTGGATAGCATTTCAAATAATGCAGAAGTTGAGGTTTACGGCATTTCTATGGGCGACAGCCCTGAAAATGTAATTGAAATCTTAGGTGAACCTGATGAAAAAAACGAAGACAATATGGGAATGTACTTATATATGGAAGATGATATGTCCGCTCTGATGATAACCTTTATTGATAATAAGGTTGCAATGGTTACAGTGGCTACTGCATAATAACAGAACAGGCGGTGCGATGCACCGCCTGTTTTTTGATGAATGATGAATGATTGTGGTGTCGGCGTATGCCGACTGATGAGGTGTTTCGGGCGACTGATAGCCGCCCCTACAATGCGGAATAACATTCAACGGTCATTCTTAAGCCGAGGGTAAAGCCCAGCTCAAAAGCCTGTTCGGCGGTGAGATTCTGAAGGACGCAGATTTCACTTCTTATCTTATCGGAAAAGTAACCCTCTTCGTCTTCCGGTATCAGCTTATCCGCCTTTTCAAGATAATCGCCGATTCTTCTTTCGGCGGAAAGGGATTCCGCTGAGTTTGTCATCATTTCATAGGGGTAGATATTTCCGTTGAAAAATT
>CAZGRB010000019.1:0-17446 GCA_964527695.1 uncultured Ruminiclostridium sp. | reverse complement strand
CCACGACCTCTAGCGTGACAGGCTAGCGTTCTAACCAACTGAACTACCGGGCCGTATGCTCTGTACGGTGGTAAAAATGGTGGGAGTTACAGGGCTCGAACCTGTGACCCTCTGCTTGTAAGGCAGATGCTCTCCCAGCTGAGCTAAACTCCCAAGAGCATTTTACCGTCGCTTCAAGCGACTATTACATTATACACGAAACAACTCATTTTGTCAATACCTTTTTCAAAAATTTTCTAAAAATTTTTTATTCCTGTTTTTCCCTTTTGCTATCAATAAAGTATTGCACTTGAAGACGGATTATGATATAATTTTTTAAGGAGATGAGTTTATGAAAAAGCAGGATTATGTTTCAAAAATAATAGATTGCTGCAAAAAGCGTGAAGAGATACTGATAAATGATGAGCCTATGTGGAAATATAACAGATATTTCGACAGAATGAGAAAGTATGCAAGAAAGCTCATTGATGAAAACCGACAGGAAGAATTACTCCCTTATCTGGAAAATGACAGTATCTCTGTCAGAAAAGATGTTGCAGGGCTTTTGTTCCACTGCTATCCAGAGAAATGTACTGATGTACTAAACACTATTGCTAATCAGAAAGATGTTCCATGGTGTTTCGCAATGGTTAAAATAGATGCTAAAGACGCATTAAAATATGGAATACCCAAAAGTTATCCGTAATATTCATATTTCACAAAAAAACATAACAGAAAGGACTGACCCGAAGATTATGAAAAAAATTTTATGTCTTTTTCTTATTCTCGCTGTATGCTTCTGCTTTTCGGGGTGTGGATTTTTTAAATTCGCAGAATTAACCGCTGAATATGTGGCAGAAGAGGTAGGAGAAAAGGTAACCGGTGTAATAGATTCATTTGCGGAATTGGAAGCGGATAACAAATATCTTGATGAACTGGGTGCAGAAATAGTGAGATGCTTTGATGAAAAAGATGTGGAAGGTTTAAAAGCCTTATTCTGTACTAATGAAAAAAACGGTAATCCTGAACTGGTTTCAGAGATTGAATATGCCTTTAGTCTGTACGAAGGCAAATCACAGTCTTTTAATGTGACTGATAAAAGCTGTGAAGGCGGATACAAAGACGGAGTATATTATAAAAAATTCTTTACTCCTAAAATAAGAGAAATTATTACCGACGCAGGAAAGACTTATCATATCGAATTATTAGTGTATACTGTTTATGATAATGACAAAGGCAAAATAGGTATTAACGCTCTTGGTTTATCAGATTGGACTAAAAATGAAATAGCTGAAATAGGATAAGTATTTTAAATTACTTAAAAGCTGACAGAAAGGACTGACCTCAATGCTGAAAATCGCTCTTAACAAGAACTGGCGTATGAAGCGCCCTGCCGAAAAGGAATATCTCCCCTGCGGAAATCTCCCTGTTTCGGTTTATCAGACTTTACTCGATAACGAGAAAATGCCTAACCCCTACTACGGCGAAAATGAATATATCTGCCGTGAAATTTCCCGTGACGACTATGACTTCAAGACCGTTTTTCAGGCTGACAAGGTGCTTCTTTCCCGTGAAAAGGTATTTCTCCGCCTTGAGGGCGTTGATACAATTTCCGATATCTACCTCAATAATATTTATATCGGCAGTACCGATAATATGTTCCGTACATACGAATTTGATGTAAAGGAAAAGCTTACCGTCGGCGATAACAAGCTGAAAATTTCCATTAAATCTCCTATCCGGTACATTGAAAAAGAGCAGGACAAGCGCCCTGTATGGGGACAGGATATGACAATGGCAGGTTATCCTCATATCCGTAAGGCTCATTGTATGTTCGGCTGGGACTGGGGACCTCAGCTTCCCGATATGGGTATCTGGAGGGATATTTATCTTCTGGGTGCAGACTGCGGAAGGATTGACAGCATTTACGCTGAGCAGGACTTTTCCGAGGATTACTCTGCCCTGACCCTTACCGTTTCCGCTAAAATCGTGAATTTTGCAGATTACAACTTCACCGCCGAAGCAGAAATCATTACTTCGGACGGACGTATGCTGACAGGTGTAATGACCGCAGGAAAGGCAGTTTTCAAGCTTGCTAACCCCGAGCTGTGGTATCCGAGGGAATACGGCGAACAGCCTCTCAACACCCTTACAGTGCGGCTTGTAAAGGACGGCGCAATTGTTGATGAAATAACGGAATTTATCGGCTTCAGAAAGCTCGTTGTTCATAAAAATGACGAAAAAGGAACATTTTATTTCAACTGCAATGGTATTGATATTTTTGCAATGGGAGCAAATTATATTCCCCTTGACCAGATTTTCCCCTACATAACAAAAAGCCGTATCCACGATTTTTTACAGGAATGTGTGAATGCCAACTACAACACCCTGCGTATCTGGGGCGGCGGCTATTATCCCGAAGTCGAATTTTTAAGCGAATGTGACAGACTTGGTATAATTCTGTGGCAGGATTTCATGTTTGCCTGCTCATCCTACAGGCTCAGCGAGAAGCTTGAAGCTACAATAAAAGCAGAAATCAAGGATAATGTCAAGCGTATGCGCAATCACCCGTGTATCGCTCTCTGGTGCGGTAACAACGAGGTTGAAAGTATGTGGGAAGGCTGGGGAATTCCCGAAGACAAGGAAGCTCAGGCTGACTATGTAAAGCTTTTTGAGCAGATTATCCCTGAAGCAATACAGAAATATGACCCTCAGCGTTTCTACTGGCCGTCTTCCCCTTCAAGCGGCGGAAATCAGTTTGGCGAAGAGGGTGTGTTCAGAGGAAGCTCGGACAATCACCGCGGTGACCAGCATTACTGGGACATCTGGCACAATTTCAAGCCTATTGAGGATTTCAGAAAGCACCTGTTCCCCTTCTGCTCGGAATACGGCTTTGAGTCAATCCCCTGCATGAAGACAATACGCACCTTTGCGGAAGAAAAGGATCTCAATATCTGCGGTCCTGTTATGGAAGCGCATCAGAAATGCACGGCGGGTAATGAAAAGCTCCTTTATTATATCGCACAGATGTGCCGATATCCGTACAGCTTCGATAAGCTGATTTATGCGTCACAGCTGGTACAGAGTGACTGTATACGCTCAAATGTGGAGCATATGCGCCGCAACAGGGGTAAATGTATGGGCAGCCTTTACTGGCAGGTTAATGACAGCAATCCCGTTATTTCCTGGTCAAGCCTTGACTACTACGGCAGACCCAAGGCGCTGCACTTTGCCGCAAGAAAATTCTATGCACCAGTGCTTCTGTCCTGCCTTGAAGAGGATACCTCAGCGGTAATTCTCAATGTTTCCAATGAAAAAACAGAAAAAGTAAAAGCTGAAATTATCTGGAAGCTGAGAAATGAAAAGGCAGAGGTGCTTACAGAGGGAAAAATTGATATTTCCGTTAATCCGCTCAGCGCAAAGAATGCCGCCGCACTCAATTTCTCCGATTATTTCCTGACTGAACAGGACAAAAGAACAAAATACCTTGAATATTCCCTATGGGAAAGCGGGAAGAATATATCCTGCGGAACAACGATTTTTGTCCGCCCCAAAACCTTCTGCTTCGCTGACCCTGAGATAAATGTTCATATCGATGAAAAATATGGCCGTTTCGTTATCAAGCTTACCGCAAAGGCATTTGCCAAGAGCGTATGCCTTGATTTAACCAATGCTGACTGTGTATTCAGCGATAACTGGTTTGACATAAACGGAAGCGAAGAAAAGCAGGTTGTGGTGTATAAAAACCAGATTTCGGAGGAGCTGGGTCAGGAGCAGTTCTGCTCACAGCTTACTGTTACAAGCTGCTACGACCTGCAATAACCAATGCTTCGTAAAATTTTCAGTTATGGCACATTTGCTATTATTATTGTGCTTTTACAGATTATACTTATTACCTATGCCGTAACCGCAGGTGCGTCCGTACCTGCGGTCGGCATTTTTTATCGTCTGTTAACATACGGTCTTGTGATTTACATTATCAATCAGCCTATAAACAGCGGTTATAAGCTGTGCTGGGTTATTCCCATGCTGTGTTTTCCACTTTATGGCGGATTTGCATATCTGCTGTTCAGCAGGAGGCATTCTGTCAACGCAATTCACAGCAGAATGAAGCCTTATCTGATGTCCGAAATACGTAAGATAAAGGGGCTTGAACCCGAAAACGGTATTCAGAAATATCTGTCGGGGCTGAATTTTCCGTTGTGCGGCTGCAACGAAGCTCATTATTTTCCTATGGGTGAGGATTTGTTCTGCGAAATGCTGAAAAGAATCAGCAAGGCGGAGAAGTTCATTTATATCGAATTTTTTATCATTTCCGATGGCAAGGCATGGTCAATGATGGAGAAGCTACTTGCTGAAAAAGCGGCACAAGGTGTAAGAATACGGATAATTGCGGACAGCGCAGGATGTCTTTTCACCAAGCCTGTAAGCTTCAAGAAACGGCTTCAATCATTGGGCATTGAATATGCGGAATTCAATCCCGTTTCCCTGCGTGCCACAGGACGGGTAAATTACCGCAACCACAGAAAAATCCTTGTCTGTGACGGAAAATACGCCTTCTGCTGCGGAATAAATATTTCCGATGAATATATGAATTACAAGGAACGATTCGGGAAATGGAAGGATACGGGGATTATGGTAAGCGGAAAAGCGGCTGAAAGCTTTACCGCAATGTTTCTGGGAATGTGGAATTATCTTACTAATAGTAATGATGATTTGTTCTTATGCGAGGGGAACAATGAACACAAATTTGTTGTCCAGCCCTTTTCCGACTCTCCTTTTGATAATAACTCCGTGGGACTAAGAACCTGTCTTTCTCTTATAAACTCGGCAAACGAAAGTATACGGCTTACAACGCCGTATCTTGTCTGTGATGATGAAATGCTGAACTCTCTTGTATTTGCCGCTAAAAGAGGAGTGCGAGTCCGGCTTATGACTCCGGGGATTCCGGACAAGAGATATGTATATGCCCTTACAAGAAGCTTCTATAAGCCGCTTATAGAAGCAGGGGTTGAAATATATGAATATTCCCCCGGCTTCATACACTCCAAAACCCTTGTTATTGATGAAGAAACTGCGGTTGTAGGAACAATCAATTTCGATTACCGCTCAATGTTCCTGCTTTTTGAATGCGCCTGTGTTTTTTACAGCGGAAATGTTCCGCAGGAGGTAACGAAGGATTTTGACAGGACGCTTGGTGTTTGCAGCAGGATTTCACTTGCCGATGTGGCAGAAACAGGGGTAGTTGTACGAATTGTACGAGGTTTTTTAAAGCTTTTTGCTCCTCTTTTATGAAATTGCCGAAAAAAACATTTTACACCTAATTTACACATAAAGGGGCTTGAAAAAATCACACAAAACAGGTATAATTTGTGTGTATGGGCTGATTGCGCCCTTCGGTTATATGGAATTTAAAAGTTATGGAACTAAAGAAAACAACAGGAGTTTAACATGGATTTATTTAACATCTTAGAACTGCTCGGCGGTCTGGCGTTCTTTCTTTACGGAATGAACATGATGGGTGACGCTCTGGAAAGAAAAGCAGGCACCAGACTCAAATCAATTCTTGCACAGCTTACTTCCAGCACCTTCAAAGGCTTTTTACTCGGTCTTGTAATTACCGCTATAATTCAATCTTCCTCTGCTACAACTGTTATGGTTGTAGGCTTTGTAAACTCGGGCATCATGACTCTCAGACAGGCAACGGGTGTAATCTTCGGCGCTAACCTCGGTACTTCCGTTACATCCTGGCTTCTCAGTCTTACAGGTATTGAAGGCGACAACTTCTTCGTCCAGCTTGCCAAGCCAAGCAACTTTACGCCTCTTCTTGCTTTTATCGGTATCGTTATCATCATGTTCAGCAAAAGCAGCAAGCGTAAAGATACAGCACTTATTCTTATAGGCTTTGCAATTTTAATGTTCGGTATGGATTCTATGTCCGAGGCTGTGCAGCCTCTTGCTGAATCCGAAGAATTCAAGAATGTCCTTGTTCTCTTCTCAAACCCTGTTATCGGTTTGATTGTGGGCACTGTATTTACCGCTATTGTGCAGTCCTCCTCTGCTTCTGTCGGTATTCTGCAAGCTCTCACTCTCACAGGTACAGTTACCTATGCAACGGCTATACCTATTGTCATGGGTCAGAATATCGGTACTTGCGTGAGCGCAATGATTTCTTCCATCGGTGCAAGCAAAAACGCTAAAAGAGCCGCAGTTATCCATCTCAGCTTCAACCTTATAAGTGCCGTTGTATGGCTTACGGTATACTACCTTCTTGAAACATTTATCGGCTTCGAGTTTGTCAATCAGGCGGCTACTCCTCTCGGTATTGCTGTTGTTCATACAGTGTTCAAGCTGCTTGCTCTTGCGCTTCTTATGCCCTTCAGCAAAAAACTCGAACAGCTTTCCTACCTCATTATCAAGAAGGATGAATCCGAAAAAGAAAAGACAGAGCTTCTCGACGAGCGTCTCCTTTCAACTCCCCCTGTTGCTATCGAACGCTGCCGTATGGTTACGATAAAAATGGCCGAAACTGCTGTAAATTCTCTTAAAAATTCCTTTGATATGCTTTTCAACTACGACGAAAAGGGAGCACTTGCCGTTCGTGCCGATGAAGACAAGACCGACAAGTATGAAGACAGTCTCGGCACTTATCTTGTACGACTCAGCAATGAAAACATGAGTGAAACAGACAATCATGAGGTTTCCAAACTGCTTCACATGATAGGCGACTTTGAACGAATCGGCGATCATGCTGTAAATATCGTTGAATCCGCCGACGAAATCAGAGATAAAGGTCTTTCCTTCTCCGAAGAAGCAAAGAAGGAGCTTTCGGTTATGATTGATGCGGTAAGCGAAATTCTCGACCTTTCCCTTGACGCATTCAAGAACAATGACCTTGAAAAGGCATATGCAGTTGAACCTCTTGAGCAGGTTGTGGATATGCTGAAGCTTCAGCTTAAATCTGCCCATGTAAACAGACTCAGAAAGAATGAATGTACCATTGAAATGGGCTTTGTTCACTCTGACCTTCTTACAAATCTTGAGCGAGTTTCCGACCACTGTTCAAATGTTGCTGCCTGTATGATTGAAATTGCACACAACAGCTTTGAAATGCACGAATATATCAACGAACTCAACAAGAACCACAGTGATATCTTCAACGAAAAGTTTGCTGAATACAAGCAAAAATACAACATTAAAGAGGTCTATTAATGGAACCGCATGATTACATTGTAACGAAATTTGACGGTGAATATGTCACTATCACAGATACCGACACAGGAGATGAGCTGTTTATTGCAGCTGCGCTGCTCCCCTTCGGAATTGATGTGGATACAAAGCTCCATTATGAAAATCTTTGTTATGAAATCGTTGAATAAAAACAGCGGTAAATCGCATTGCGATTTACCGCTGTTTAATTTTGTTGTGCGGAATGAGACGTTACGCCTCTGGATTCTGGAATCAGGCAGACATTCATCCCCTGCCGTTTCGCTTGCTCTGGCAAAGAAAAACATCGCAAAAGGCAGGAACCGCCCGAGGTGGCTCACCTCAGAATTTCGCAAATTCCTGAGACCAGTAATAATATGTATCATTTCCGATTTTCAGTGTTGACAAACCGAAGCCTGCACATTCAAACTCAGGATTAAGGATATTTTCACGGTGGGAATCGGAATTCATCCACGCTTCAAATACTTCTTCCGGCGTCTCAAACATATTTCTTCCGTAAGCAATATTCTCACCGACAATCCTGTAGCTGATACCCAAATCCACAAAGGCGGTATGAAAGCCTCTGCCGTCCTCACGGGTGTGGGAATAGTATGATGAAAGCTCATAGGCACGCTGGGTTGCGACCTCGTGAACACGGGCGGAATACCAAAGCTTGTTCAGCCCGGCTTCTACCCTTGCCTCATTTACAAGATTCAGCATTGTAATATAAATCTGGTCATCGTCTGAAATTATACCTCCGCCGATATTTGTAAACGGAGTTTTTGATGTTCCGCTGGTTTTGGCGGTTGTCTTGGCAGTGGTTGTTGTTTTCTTTGTGGTTGTCTTAACGGTTGTTGCGGCTACGGTTGAAGCTGATGTAACAACAGGAACTTTTGTTGTGGTTGCTG
Source organism: uncultured Ruminiclostridium sp. (assembly GCA_964527695.1). GTDB lineage: Bacteria > Bacillota > Clostridia > Oscillospirales > Ruminococcaceae > Ruminiclostridium_E. The sequence goes on along the minus strand of CAZGRB010000019.1, from coordinate 9,353 downwards.
CTTTGGTAGTGGTTGTTGCAGTTGTTGTAGTCGCTGCAACGGTTGTGGTTGTAGTTTTTTCAGCAGTTGTGGTTTCAGGTGCAGCAGACGTGGCTGTTGTTTCCTCTGAAGTGGTTGTAAAAGTGTCCGACTTGGTCTCTGAAACAGGTATTGTGGTTGCTGTTGTGTCAATCAGCAGTATGCCGCCTGCACCTGAGGTTTCTTCGATACTTTCGGTTGTATTACGCTCAAAAAAAGAGGGAGTTGTGGTAAGGATAATTGTCTCGGTATCAAAAAGACGCTCATACAGATATTCCTCGTCTAAAATTTTTTCAGGAATTTCATCATCATTTGTCCCCGAGACCACAGTTGCACCGTCTAATATATCAGAGAACACAACGGGAATATGCTCCTGCCTGTTTGTAAGGTTAGCAGTAACTAAAATTGTGGCTGCAATAACGCAGGTGGAAAGACCTATGGCGTAGCCTCGGATAGTCTTTTTCTGACGTCTTGTCCTGTTTCCTTTTCCCATTATGTTCACCTCTTTTCCGTGGAAATAACAATTAATTATATCATTTTTAATATAAAAAGTCAATAAACACGGAATATGGAAAGTTATGCTAAAGAAACAATAAACCCTGCCGATAAAATAAACGAAAGGACTGATTTTATGAAAAAATTGTTATCTTTTATCTGCCTGACAGCAGTGATACTCAGCGTTTCCGCCTGCGCCGAGGGGCAGAATGCTCCTGCGGAAGGTACTGTAAACATTGATACAACTATTTCTGCGGCAACAGATGTGCCTGAAACCACGGTGGACCTTACCGATCCTCATACCGATGTACCCTTTGAAACGACAACAAGCGCCGCAGGTACAGTAAGCGACGGAATTGTATATCAGACTACCGAGGGCTACACCGAGCCTGCAAATTCCCTCACAACCACCTCCGCTACAAGCAGTCCTGTTATAAGCGATGAAACAGGAATGTATGTGCCCGGCTATGACCCCGGTATGCCCGAGGCGTGGATAGATATTCAGACAAGAGATATTTACAGCGATACAAAGGAAGTCAAAATTACTGTAAACTGCTCACAGGAAAGCACACTGGGCGGCGGATTTAATCTTGAAAGAAAGACAGATGATGGCTGGGTATCTGTTTTTTCCTGCAACGTTGATTGCCTTGGTACAATCAACCCCGATGACCCGTTTTTACTTACTCTTACTCCTGAGGAGCTTATCGCAGGAAACGACTACCGTATCAGCACAACTGTAAACGGCAAGGAAATCGAAACCTTCTTCGTTGTGGGTCAGCGTAATACGCCTCTTAAAAGAGAGGATATTGGGCTTTACCTCGCAGATACAGACTGGCTCACCGAGGATAATCTCCATAACCTGACTATAAAATACACCTATGTGGGCAATGCGGATTATGCAGAATACTGCTTCGGATGTGAATATACTCTTGAAAAGCGTGATGACAAGGGTGAGTGGGTAACAGTTCCCTTTTCTGAAAATGCCGCATTTATTGAGCTTGGCTATATAATCGGCACAGACAGCCCCAATCAGGCCACAACCGTTTATCTGAACAACGATTTCTATGCAGAGCCGCTTACAGCAGGAACATACAGAGTTGTAAAGCCTGTGGAAAATATAACCTACACTCTCCTTTTCAGAATCAATGAAAAGTATAACTATGATCCTGAGCCTGCAGACAGCGACATTTCCATGACTATTGATGAAGTGGAAAAGGGTAAGCTTATTACTACCGAAACAGCGGGTGTAACCATAAACTACCGCTATATCGGCGAAGATGATTTCGCCCAGTTCTCATACGGCGGATTTGAAGCTCTTGAAAAGTATGAAAACGGCGAATGGCGTACAGTTGAATACATTGACGATCTGGTGTGGACAGACGAAGGTCATTTAATGGGCACTGACTGCCGTGAACGTACCGATTGGGCATCTCTGGCTAACGGAAGCTTTAAAGAGCCTATAACAGCAGGAAAATACCGCTATAAAAAGAACATCGGCGATACAAAGGACTTCTACGCGGAATTTGAAGTAGTTGAAGCTGCACCTGTTAAAACTACAATTGTTGACGAGAATAAAATCACTACACATACAAATTATATAGAGCTTGAAATGGAATATACGGGAGATGAAAAAGGCTCTGCTTATGAGTTCCCGCTTAATGACAAAAGCTTCTATATTGAAAAATATGAAAATGGGGAATGGGTGAAGATTGCGCTTAACGAAGAAGAATGCTTCGATGAAGGCAGCGTTATTGTTTCCCCCGAAAATAAAAAAATCTCCTTCGGATATGACATCGGGCTCCTTTCCGAGAAATTAAAGGAAGGACGTTACAGAATTATTCTGGAATGTAAACAGAATTTTGATTTAGTACTTCCCTTTAATGTAAAGAACGGCGATCTTTTCAGGGTGGAATTTACAGGCGGCGGACAGTGGCTGATTGACACAGATACAGAGTCTATGAGCCTTGACGTTATTTATAACGGCAACGAAAAGGAATTCGAGTACGAATTCAATATGGCAAGCTACTATATTGAACGCCTTGAAGAAAACGGCAAGTGGAAAAGATACTATTTCCGTGATGATATTGCTTTCTGCGATGGTATCGACCTGATTCTTCCTGACCAGCGTTCCTTTACACGTACAATCGAATTGGGTGACAGCTACACCGAGCCTATTATTCCCGGCACTTACAGAGCGGTTATCTGCTCTTATCAGGCGGTTGATGCGGTATTTGAATTTGAGGTACATGAAGCATTTGACGGTCACGAAAAGTTTGACGACCTTAAAATCACCCTTGCAAACGATAAAATCGAAGAAAAGACAAAGTTCAAGACCCTTGTCGTTCAGTATGAATACACAGGAAACGACACCAACGCAGATTTCTGGATTTACAATGATTTTGAGGTGCAGAAGCTGGACGAGGAAGGCAGATGGCAAAGCTATCCTTTCAGCGACAAGATTAAATTTGACGAAGATGTCCTCAGACTGGACAGCAAGAATACCAAGGGCAGCGAAACTCTGAAGCTGAATGACGAATATTTCAAAGAACCACTTACAGCAGGTAAATACAGAATTGTAAAGCCGCTGTGTGACTGCACCAATAAGTATATTGAATTTCAGGTTACAGGCATAGGCACTCCCCAGGGAAGCGGTACAATTACCCTTACTATAAACGAGATAACAGAAGATTCCTTTGTATGCTCTCTCCCGTGGCCTTACCCTGCGGTTTATACCGTGGAAATCACCGATACGGATTTACTTGACGAATACTGTGTCGGCGACAACATTCTGGTTGACTACGGCAATATGTATCAGCAGAGCGAGCAGGACTACCTTATCGTTGACGCAGAGATAAGTCAGAGCGATTTCCAGATTCAGGAAGGTGCAGATTACAAGCCCGTAATTTACCTCTATCCCGAAGAGGAAACTGATGTCAGCGTAAAGCTGGACTACAACGGCGAGCTTACCGTTACTTATCCCGAATACGGCGACGGCTGGAACGTTACGGCAATGCCTGATGGTACGATTTATGATAAGGACGGAAACGAATATTCCTACCTTTTCTGGGAGGGCAAGAGTAATGTTCAGTATGATTTCAGCAAAGGCTTCTGCGTAAAGGGCGAGGATACCGTGGAATTCTTACGCTGGGCACTTTCCACTCTCGGTCTTACTCCACGTGAATATAATGAATTTATCGTGTTCTGGCTGCCGTTTATGCAGGATAATGAATACAACGTTATTTCATTCCAGTATGACTGCTACACCGATAATGCTGTGCTTTCCGTAACACCTGCCCCTGACACAGTTCTGCGTGTGTTCATGGCATTCTACGCAAGCGATGAGTACATTGATATTCCTGAGCAGGAGCTTACAACAACCGAAAGAAAGGGCTTTACTGTTGTTGAATGGGGCGGTACGAAAAGATGAAGCGCAACCCCAGGCTTATAACAGTAATTATTATTCCTGCTGTGCTACTGATTCTGCTTTTTCCTTTCAGAAGCGTTTACAGGGACGGTGGAACAGTAAATTATAAGGCTGTTCTGTATGAGGTTACAAAATACCATATCGGTGTGGGCGAATATACAGCAGGCTTGAATATCAAAATCTTCGGAATTGAAGTTTATGAGAACAGATACATTGTGAATGAATCATAAAAAAATACTCTGTGGCTATACTAAGTCACAGAGTATTTTTATTTTAGGAGGAATTATGACCGATATTTTTGTTACGGGAAATGCAAAGGATAGAGAAATTGAAAAACTGATTAAAACCCGCCTTGCAAAGAATTATACAGTCACCTATATAAACCGTGACAGCTTTACAGAATCGGGCAAGGGATACAATCTTATTGTGATGGATTCCCGCAGGCCGTCAATAAATGCAAGAGGCGGTGTTCTGCTTATGAAGGAATACGGGAATGTACCCGAAAAGCTTCCTGCCGATATAACGGCTATTGTAAATGCCGACAACAAAGCTCAGCTGGAAAGTGCGCTGAAACACGGAATAAGAACTATAACCTGCGGCTGGTGTGCAACCTCTGCAATTTCCTTTTCCAGCGAAACAGAGGAAAAGCTTACCGTATCCCTTAACCGTGGAATAACCGCGCTTTCGGGTAAAGCGATTGAACCGCTGGAAATTCCCATTGAAAAAGAAGAATTCAGCAAATATTCCCTTATGAGTTTTGCGGCGTTAAGGTTATTACTGGACGATTTTGATTCGGAGCTGGGTAAGCTTATGTAAGCGGCTTTTCGATTACAGCATAACAGCAAGGAAGCCAGCCCTCTATGGTTTTCATTTTTACCTTGCCAAGTCCACATTTCGCAAGCATTTTTCCATAGGTTTCATGAGTGTAGCACGCCCGTTTTGGCGCTCTTCGCAGTTCATTAACGGCTTTCCGTGAATTGTCAGGTTTGTAAGACAACAGACATTTACAGGGATTTGTACGACAGCCGAAAATATGCCTTCAATCATTTTTCAAATTCTTTTTTCAGTTTTTCAAGCGCTTTCTTTTCTATTCTCGAAACATACGAGCGAGAAATATTGAGAAGCTTCGCAACTTCACGCTGTGCAAGGGGTCTTGATACCGTTCCGTCATCGCATATAAGACCATATCTTTTTGAAATAATCAGCCTTTCCCTATCGTCAAGGACAGTACTTACAAGCTTATAGAGCTTCTCCATATTTATCCTCAGATCAACCTCATCATCAACACAGACGCTGTCCTTAAAAACATCGGCAATGGTAAGCTCGTTGCCGTTTTTATCCGTGTCAATAGGTTCGTTCATGTAGACTTCACTGCTTTTGTGCTTGTTTTTTCTGAAATACATCTTGATCTGATTACGTATGCAGGTACTTGCATATGTGGAAAAGCTTATTGCCTTTTCAGGGTCAAAGGTCTCCGCCGCACGGATAAGTCCGATTGTACCGATAGAAATAAGGTCTTCCTGTTCTTTTGAATCGCCGTAATGCTTGTTCACAATAAACACTACAAGTCTTAAATTATGTTCAATCAGCTCATTCCTTGCTTTCGGATCGCCTGCCGCAATACGTGATATACATTCCTGCTCTTCACTTTTGGTAAACTGCTTGGGATAATATCCTCCGTCAAGATGAAGCGCAAAAAATAAAAGATTCTGTAATGCTGTTTCAAATAATTCGCCGAACATAACTGTTCCCCCTGTTCTTATTTTCCTACGGTTTACTATATGAGGCAGGGCTTGAACAGTATTACTGCCGCACAGTCATACTGTGCGGCAGTTGTTTCATTTATTTTCAGATATTTCCTGTAACTCTGATTACACTTACTCCGGGTGTAATTACCCATGCACCTGTCGAAGGGTTCTGGACATAGGTTGCCGCAGGAACAGTAATCTGAGCTGCAATTGTAGCAAACTCCCCTGTTACTTCGTCATAGGTGTAATTTTCTCCCTCTGCCCATGCTGCACCGTTGAAAGTTACGCTTACGATATCAAGAATAGGGTCAAAGATATCGGTGAGTATAACATCGTCAGTAGCAACTACGGGTTCTGTACCTGTATTCTGAATTGTAAGAATATAGGTGAGCTGTCCGTTCTGCGGTACTATTTCAGGTGTCAATGCCTTTGTTATTGTAAGTCTGATATCACTCTCAGCAGCAATTGTGCTTGCTACGGTGACAGGCGTGATATTTGTACCTGTAATTACGGCAGTGTTTGTAATCGTGTAACCATCCGACATGGGGGCATACTGATTTACTCGAGCCTTATACACGATTACTGCATTTCCGTCGGCAGGAACTGTAATACCTGTAATTGTAAGAGGCTGGGTATATGTTACAGTGGGGGTGGGCTGTAACACTCCATCGGAAAAATAGCGAACTGAATCCGCAATGTAGGTGAGCGGAACAAGTGTGCCTGAGCCGAATGGATATTCGCCCAGATTATCAGTAATTGTAAGTCCTGTAAAAGCTGTAGCGCCTGAGTTGACAATGCTTACAATATAGGTGATTTCATCGCCTGTGGTGTAGGTTTCAAGGATTGCTGTCTTTGAAGCTTCAAGCACCTCGACAATTTCACCTGTAACAATATTTGAATTGATAACATTATCATTATAGGTAAGCGTAGCCTGATTAAAGAACGTTGGCATAAAAAGGCCTCCCTTATAAATTAATGAGGAAAATCCTCTATTTATTATATGAGGGAGGCTTATAAAAGGTTATTGATTATTCTCAAACTGCTTCGGCAGTTACATTTTTGCTTCTGCGGAAGAAAATTGCCTTGAATAATGTGCGGATAAGAGGCTGGATAAAGAAAAGCTGTGTAAAGAATGCAAATGGGAAATTGAAGCAGACAAGCTTCAGCCAGTTTGCAAGCAAGGTGATCATATTGAAGCCCTCGTAATAAGGATAATAAAGGAATGCGGCAATAAGACTCATTGCAGGACACATAAGACCTACGGTTGCACAGATAATGGCGGTTTCAAAAAGCACAGGATGTGTTTCACGGGGATTGAAAACCTTTGAAGCAAGCTTAAAGGAAAGAGGACTACCCATAAAGATTTCAAGCAGGTATGCAAGAATAAATTCAAGCAATACTACTGCCCAGATAGGCACATTTCTGCCGCACATATACACGCCGCCCATTTTGTCGATTGCGGCAAGGACGCTGGTTTCTCCTGTAAGGGCGAGGAAGGTTGAGCCGTTCACAACATAGAGGCTGTAGAATACGTAAGCATGAACGGTTACGATAACTGTGAGAAGTGCGAAAATCATTCGCTGAAACTGATTTGTAGGCATAAAGTCTACTCCTTTCAAATTGTTCTGACCGACAAAAAAGACACAGGTATTACCACTAAATCTTCGGAATAAGGCGGTATCCGTCATTGTGTTCCGTAATCAGATTTACATACCAGAGGTAATACTTGTGTCGTTTATGAATCGGTATTCTGTTTTTATGCTTTTATTTTACCATATTATGTATACTTTATCCACGGGAATTATAAACAAAGTTTTTCAACAGGAATAAAGAGTAGGATAAACTGGGATTTGTTAATCTTAAATCGCTTTACTTGTAGCTAAAAAGTTCTTTAGCCATTAAGGTAATCAATTATCGGCTCGACATATTTTATATCCGAGATATCATATGATGATGACATCATTCTTATCTGTTCCATATCAGCCTCAGTCTTATCTTTCTTTGCTTTTAGAACCTTGACAAACATTTTCATCATCGTCTTTGATGTTGCAGACATTTTTTCGTAATCAAGACCACCTGGGCAATAGAACCATTTTACCACTTTAAGCTCTTCTTCAGAGAAGTTTTTAGGTAATGTCAGTTCAATTTCAGGGTTTTCAATAGGACTTGCACCAACACAAAAAACAACCAGTTTCTTATCACTACACCTCGAAATATTCTTCTTAAACCATTTGAGTTTGCTTATTGAACCAGCTACAGCCCAACCGCCAAAAACTACGGCATCGTAGCTATCTAAATCCATATTTTTAGCTTTGCTGTACTCAACGCAGTCTGCGTTTGCTTTTTCTGCTATCCACTGGGCATATCTTTTTGTAAATCCAGTATGTGAATTATAAATCACAATCGTTTTCATTTTTCTCCTCCTAATTGCATATCCATAAAAATCCTTATATGTCAATGAATTAATTATACCACAACACCACAAAAAGTCAACAAAAAATTACCGCCCCACGGTATACCGTGAGGCGGATAACTTTTATATCTTACTTGCTTAAGTTGGAAGCCTTGTAAGTTGTGTGGAGTAATTCGTGAGCCTTGTGGCCGCCGATTTCGCCGAGGAATTCAGCGTATACTCTCTTGACGTCTTCACTTTCGTGGGACTTTCTTACTGTGTTCTTAGCATCAAGGTTGTAGAGAGCCTTTGCACGTTCTGCACGGATATCTGTGAAGTTACGTACATCAGCAGGAACGATAACCTGACCGCCGCCGTTTACACAGCCGCCGGGACAAGCCATTACTTCGATGAACTGAACATCAACTTCGCCAGCCTTAACCTTTTCAAGGAGAGCCTTAGCGTTTGCAAGACCGGAAACAACAGCAACCTTGACTGTTACGTCACCTGCTGTGTATTCAGCGAACTTAACGCCTTCAACACCACGAACTTCTGCAAATTCAATAGGGCTGTCGTTCTTTTCGCCTGTGAGCTTCCATACTGCTGTTCTGAGAGCAGCTTCCATAACACCGCCTGTTGCACCGAAGATAACAGCTGCACCTGTACCGCTGCCGAAGGGGCTTTCAAACTGAGCGTCTTCGAGGTCAGCGAAACGGATACCAGCCTTGTTAATCATCTTAACAAGTTCACGTGTTGTAATGGAAATATCTACGTCAGCAACGCCTGCTGCTGCCTGATCGGGTCTGCCGATTTCAAACTTCTTAGCTGTACAGGGCATTACGGAAACGCTTACAATGTTCTTGGGGTCAATACCGTTCTTTTCAGCCCAGTATGTCTTGAGCATTGCACCTGTCATCTGCTGAGGAGACTTGCAGGAAGAGAGGTTGGGGATAAATTCAGGCTGATATGCTTCACAGTAACGGATCCAGCCGGGTGAGCAGGATGTAATCATAGGAAGTGCGCCGCCCTTTGTAATTCTTTCGAGAAGCTCGTTGGATTCTTCGAGAATTGTAAGGTCTGCACCGAAGTTTGTATCAAATACGTGTGCAAAACCGAGCTTGAAGAGAGCTGCTGCAAGCTTGCCCTGTACGTCTGTACCCATGGGAAGACCAAAAGCCTCACCGAGGGATGCACGAACAGCGGGAGCTGTCTGAACAACAACTGTCTTTGTAGGATCAGCAAGAGCTGCCCATACCTTATCTGTATCATCCTTTTC
>CAZGRB010000018.1:0-17524 GCA_964527695.1 uncultured Ruminiclostridium sp. | reverse complement strand
CCTTTTTTTTTTTTTTTTTTACTTTTATTTTTCCCCCTATATATACTTATAAAGCTTCTATATGAGTACCGCTCTTAATCCTTACAGGCTTTTTGTTATCTTACGCCGAAAGCATAGATTGTTGTGTACTGGTACTTTTCTCCTGCCTTAAGTGTGCAGTCGGGAAAGTTCGGCTGGTTGGGGGAGTCGGGAGCGTACTGACTTTCAAGACAGAAGGCTGTCTGGAATTTCATTGCTCTGCCGCCCTTGCCGATATCTGTGCCGTTGAGACCGATAGCTGTGTAAAGCTGAATAGCAGGCTTATCTGTGTAAACTGTCATTTCTCTGCCTGTTGCTTCGTGATAAGCTACCGCAGCCTTTCTCATCTCGTGAGGCTCGCCCAGCATATAGTTGTGGTCATAGCCTCTGAGAAGACCCGCTTCAACGTCCTTGCCGATAAGCTTGGGGGTTCTGAAATCAAAGGGAGTGCCTGTGACATCTGCAAGCTCGCCTGTGGGAATAAGGGCAGCGTTTACAGGTGTGTAATAATCAGCGTTCAGCTGTAACTCGTGGTCAAGGACTGTGTCGTTGTCGAGACCGCCTAAATTGAAATATGTATGGTTTGTAAGATTGAGAACGGTATCCTTGTCGCTTACACCTGTGTATTCAAGCTTCAGCTCGTTTTCATCTGTAAGTGTGTACTTGCAGGTAACCTTTACTGTACCGGGGAAGTTTTCTTCGCCGTCAGGACTTACATAACCGAAGGTAACGCTGTTGATTGTAGTATCCTCGATTGTCCACACTCTCTTGTTGAAGCCTACCATACCGCCGTGGAGAGTGTTGGTGTTTTCGTTTGCGAAAAGCTTGTAAACTGCGCCGCCAAGCTCAAACTGAGCATTAGCGATACGGTTTGCATATCTGCCTACAAGTGCGCCGTGGGAGGAATCGCCTGCAATATAGCCGTCAAGGTTGTCATAGCCGAGAACAATGTCCTCAAGCTTGCCGTTTCTGTCAGGCATAAACAGATTTACCACTGCACCTGCAAAGTTTGTCAGGGTAACGATTGCGCCGTTCTTGTTGGTAATGGTGAAGAGCCATACCTTGTAGCCGTTAAAAAAGCCGAATTCTTTTCTTTCAAGCATAGTTTTTTACTCCTTTTGTTTTTTAGAATATCCAGTACAGGAAAGGGTTATTTGTATTCTCAACAAGGAGAATAGTGCATATGAGTAAGATTGCGATATTGGATATTATTGTTACAACACCCACCGCATTTTCGCCTGCGCTTGTTTTCTGGAGCAGGATTTTTAATTTCGGGATAATCGGCATACTTACCGCAATACCGAATAAAATCAGAAAGATATTATTTACAAAGGAAGTCTGAACCGAAATATCCGAGAAGGCATTTCCGTTTGCGCCCACAAGATTGCCGAAGAAAGTGCCAAGCTTGCTTATATCCGTGAAATAGAAAATACCGAAGCCGATAATAATTACAATCTTATTGTAGATGTGCATTATTACATCAGGAACTTTTTTAAGCCGTTTACTGCCGATAAGTCTTTCCGCAAGAATGAAAAGTCCGTAGTAAAGACCCCAGATTATGTAATTCCAGCTTGCGCCGTGCCAGAAGCCTGTGCAGAACCATACAAGGAAAAGTCCGCCATAGGGCCTGCGCTTGCCGAAAATGGGCACGTAAAGCAGATAATCACGGAAGAATGAACCGAGGGAAATGTGCCATCTCTGCCAGAACTCTGTTATGTTCTTACAGATAAAGGGGTAGTTGAAGTTTTCATCGAAATGGAAGCCGAAAATACGTCCCATACCGATTGCCATATCGGAATAGCCCGAAAAATCGAAATAAACATAAAGGCTGTAAAGAATTACACCGTACCATGTACCGAGAACCGATACGCTTTCAAGGTTACCGCCGAGGAAGTCCTCCACGATTCCGTAAAAGCCGTTGGCAAGAATTACCTTTTTACCAAGACCTGTGACAAAGCGTGTAATGCCCTCGCTTATGTCCTCCATTGTAGAATTACGGCTACTGATTTCCTTTTCAACGGTGCTGTAACGGACGATAGGCCCTGCCACCAGCTGGGGGAACAGGGAAATATACATCAGAAGCTTGAAATAGTTCTTCTGAACGGCAACCTTACCCCAGTATACATCCATTATGTAAGAAATTATCTGGAAAGTGTAGAAGCTGATACCGATTGGCAGTTTAATTCCCGTAAGAGGAATATCCGCACCGAAAATACCATTTATATTTGAAATAAAGAAATCTGTGTACTTGAACACGAACAGCATTCCCAGACTGAATACAAGAGAACCTGCAAGGGCAAACTTTGCTTTGACTGTCCCTTTCCATTTGTCAATAAGAAGTCCGAAGAAGTAGTTGCCCGTAACGCTTGCCAACAGGAGCAATAACCACACAGGCTTGCTCCATGCGTAGAATACCAGCGAAAAAATAACCAGCACTATGTTACGGTAGGTAACATTCTTGCTGATAAAATAAGCAGGTATGCACAGCGCCATGAATATATATAAAAAGAATAAATCCGCAAAAATCATTATTATCTCTCCAAAACTTTTTCTACACATCAATTATACTATACTCTGTCTGTTTTTGCAACCGATTTTTGAATAATTTTCATTTCCACGGAAATTTCTTATGTGAAAATTAGCCTCACTGTATTTTTCACATTGTAGAATTTAAAGCTGATTTTCCCCACTGTAAAAGCATCGGTTTGTGAAAATTCTCTCCGCTGATTTTTTACAATTCATAAAAAATACGTCATTTCAGGGCAGATATTTCCTCGGAAAAGTTTTTTCGGGCGGTCGGTTTCCGTCAGAAACCGACCGCCCGCGACAGGCTTTAACCGTTTTCGTCATAATGACGGATTTTCCTGCGGAAAATCCGTCGCCGCACCAATCTCCGACAGCCTTAAACGACAAAAAACAATAAAAACATCATCTTATTTTTTAAGAAAATCAGATGACACGATTTTTCAAAAAAAGACATTTTCTTACAGGATGATGTTCTTTTCTCAAAGATGATGGGTATTTTTCGGAAAAATAAAAGGGAGTTTTCCACATTGTGAAGCGGAAAGCTCCGATTTTTCAACAATCTTTCAACATTTCCGAAAATCAGCTGCTCTGATTTTCCACGGCAATAAAAATACGATGACCTGATTTTTGGTAAATTTGTACATAAAAACAGGGGCGAACTGCGTTCGCCCCCCTATTTTTATTCTTCTACGATTTCTTCTGAATCCGCAATTTCATGATATTCGACAATTTCTGTGTTTACCGAATCTAATTTCATATTATCATATGCAATCGCACCCAGAACAGCAAGCAAAATATTTATTACAACAATCACAATTGCGATTATGCCGATTGTTTTCCATATTCTGCGGCTTCTGCGATTGCGTATTGTAAGCTGCTCATTTATTCTCGCCAGCTGCTCCGCCACTGCGTCAACGTCTGTATTTTCTGCCACAGGGCTTCCCAGAAGCTTGCTTACGTCCGTATCGAACAGCTCTGCTATCTTCTGAAGCATCTCCGCGTCGGGTACAGAATAACCCTTTTCCCACTTTGAAACTGTCTGCCTTACCACATTCAGCCTTATTGCCATTTCCTCCTGTGTAAGACCTTTGTTCTTTCTGAAATTTTTAATGTTCTCATTAAGCATTTCAATTACCTCCTCAATAATTTGTAATTTTATTATAATGAAGAAGTGCCGTTGCTTCAAGCAACGCATATTAACATTGCGTTTTTTGCCCTTAAAAATACAATCCGTGCCTTATTCCGGACACTCCGAAACCGTCATAACATAATCATAGGACGGGCCGTCGTAAATTACCAATTGCGACTCAATATTACGTTTCCTACCATATAAAGTCAATGTCTCCTCGCCGTAAATTAAAACGGTAGCGCCTTTGTCATCAATCACCGTAATCTCGGCAATTACTCCTGCATATTTACTGCCGTCCCCGGGATTCAGCACCCATTTTCCGCAATCGCTTTCGTAGAAAACATCACCCTCACTAACGGTAAAGGTTTCCGAAAAAGTTCCACTTACTACTCCGCCCTCTTCTTCGATATACTGGCTGTGGTTTGTAACAATTTCAATGGTACATTTCGGCTTACCTGCTCCACAGCCCGAAATAATCATACACAAGGCAAGCAATGCAAAAGCAATTTTAACTTTCATTTTTCCTCTCTTTCCAATCAATCGCTTCAAGGTGATATCTTAATTTTTCATTATTCATCATTCATTTAAAAATTCACTCGGCTTCGCTGTGGCAATTTTATGTAATGTAAGTTGCGCTATAATTGAACCCCGCCGTTTTACAACTGCGGGGTTTAATCTTTCTTTTAAAAGGCGGGAATTGCCAAAGGCGGCTCGCCTTAGGTTACTGTAAGGAATCTCTTGTATTCGGCAGGGTTCTGGCACTAGGACTGAGCAAGCTCGTCGGTAATCTTACCGTTACGAACAAGTCTTGCAAGGTCCTGGTCAAGAGAGAACATTCCGTCTGCCTTACCTGTTGCAATAGCGCTGGGAATCTGGAAGATTTTACCTTCACGGATATTTGCACGGATAGGAGCTGTGGCGTTCATGATTTCAAGAGCAGCAATTCTTCCCTTGCCGTCTGCTGTTGCACAAAGGGTCTGGGAAATTACGCCTACCATTGAGTTTGCAAGCTGTGCACGTACCTGACCCTGAGAGTGAGGAGGATAAACGTCGATGATACGGTCGAGCGTTTCAGCAGCACCTGTTGTATGCAGTGTTGAAAGCACTAAGTGACCTGTTTCAGCGGCGGTAATCGCAGCGTTGATAGTCTCAAAGTCACGCATTTCACCTACGAGGATAACGTCAGGGTCTTCACGGAGTGCGGCACGGAGTGCGCCTGCGAAGCTGTCTACATCGACGCCTACTTCACGCTGGTTAAGCATGGACTGCTTGTGATTATGAAGATATTCGATAGGGTCTTCGATTGTAATAATGTGGCAGTTCTTCTGACGGTTGATATGGTCAATCATAGCCGCAAGTGTTGTGGACTTACCTGAACCTGTAGGTCCTGTTACAAGAACAAGTCCTCTGGGTCTTAATGCGAAATCACCTAAGATAGGAGGGAGGAAAAGGTCCTTTAAGGTAGGAATATCATTTCTTAAAAGACGCATAGCAACCGCATGGTAACCACGCTGACGATATACGTTTACACGGTGTCTGTGACCTGAAGCGGAAACGTAGGAGAAGTCGGCGTCGAGACCCTTCTGAATGGTCTGCTTATGCTTGATTGATGTAATCTGGTTGATTACGTTTACTATAATCGGCTCTGTGCAGTCGGGATAACCGGACATCTTCTTGATGTTACCGTGAAGACGGACAATAGGCGGAAGACCTGCAGTAAAATGTAAGTCCGACGCTCCCATATCTCTTACTTCGTCGAGAATTGCATTAATGTCAATCGTATTTGTCATTTATAATTTCCTCCTTATTATACTGTATACGTTGCCTTTACTAACTCATCCATTGTAGTTCTTCCGTCAAGAACCATTTCGGTAACGTTGTCACGGAGGAGTCTTGTACCGTTCTTACGTGCCTGAATGCCGATTTCTTCGGCTGTGGCATTCTTAGCGATAAGTTCCTTGATATCGTTTGTGGAAACGATGATTTCGTGAATAGCAGTTCTGCCCTTGTAGCCTGTATTGTGGCAGGCACGGCAGCCGCCGATGTGATGCTGATAAATATCAACGGGAGAATCCTTGCCGACAAGCTTTAAGTCAGCAGGGTCTGTAAGTGTAATCTTCTCACGGCATTCGGGGCAGAGAAGCTTAACAAGTCGCTGTGCAATAACGCCTACGAGAGAGGAAGCAACCATGTAAGGAGCAACACCCATATCTACCAGACGGAGGATTGTGGAAGCAGCGTCGTTAGTATGCAGTGTGGAAAGCACTAAGTGTCCTGTGATAGCAGCACGGATAGCGATATCGGCTGTTTCACCGTCACGGATTTCACCGACCATTACGATGTCAGGGTCCTGACGGAGGATAGAACGGAGGGCAGCTGCGAAGGTCATACCTGCCTTTTCGTTCATCTGACACTGGTTTACGCCGTCGATTTTCTTTTCGACAGGGTCTTCAGCTGTTACAATGTTTACGTTAGGCTTGGAAAGCTCACCGAGAGTAGCGTAAAGTGTTGTAGACTTACCCGAACCTGTAGGGCCTGTAACAAGCATAACGCCGTTAGGACAGCGGATAATCTGCTTGAACATTTCATAGTTATAGTCAGTCATACCGAGGTCGGTAATCTTTCTTGCCTTTTCATCGCCTGTAGCCAGAAGTCGGATAACACACTTTTCACCGAATACTGTCGGGATTGTGGAAATACGAAGGTCCTGGTTTACGCCGTCGATGACAGCAGATGAACGGCCGTCAAGAGGGATACGCTTTTCAGCGATATTCATACCGCCGAGGATCTTGATACGTGTGATGATAGAGTTATGAACTGCGGGCTTTACTGCCATCTTCTCCACACACTCGCCGTCGATACGGTAACGGATTCTTGTTCTGTCCTTGAAAGGCTCGATATGAATATCCGATGCGCCGTCACGGTAAGCGGATTCGATAATTGTATTTACCAGCTTTACAACAGGTGCGTTATCAATACGTTCTTCAGAAGCGTCATCCTCTGTCATAAGTGCTTCGTCAGCGTCATATTCCTTATCAATATCGTTCATAACGTTGGATACTGTATTAGCGGAATATACCTTGCCGATTGCTTCGAGGATAGAAGACTTTGTAGCCAGCATAGCATGGATTTCCATACCCGTCTGAATCTTCAGTTCTTCAAAAATATAGAAGTTTACAGGATCATTTGTAGCAACATAAAGTCTGCCGTTATTGATTTTGAACGCAATAACTGTGTTCTTCTTAGCAACAGCCTCAGGAATTTTCTTTACAGCTTCGCCTTCAATCTTTGTTGTGGTAAGGTCGATAAACGGAACCTTAAGACGCTGGGAGAGAGCCTGTGCAAGCTGAGTTTCGGAGACATAGCCAAGTTCCAGAAGCATATCACCGAGTTTTTTGCCGGTTTCCTTCTGCTTTACAAGCGCATCCTCAAGGTGCTGCTTTGTAATGTAGCCGTTTTCAAGAAGGATTTGTCCGATTGGTACGTTTTTCATGCGTAAACCTCCGTATTTATGAAAATTCTATTATAATCAAATTTACAACTGAAAACAGTTGATATTAACGAAAAAATATGGTAAAATATTTAAAAACTCACAAGAAAGGAAAGGAAAAAATGATTAACATTTTTGAACTCCCCGTATCCTATACCGTAACCTTTATCGTTATGGCATTCATTCTTGGCGCTGTAATCGGAAGCTTTCTGAACGTCGTTATCCTCCGCACGCCTCTTAAGCAGTCCATTGTAAAAAACAGAAGCCACTGCATGAGCTGCGGAAATCAGCTTAAGAATATTGACCTTATTCCGATTTTCAGTTACATATTCCTCGGCGGAAAGTGCCGTTTCTGCAAGGCGAGAATTTCTCCCCGCTACTGGATAGTTGAGCTTACAACTGCGCTTCTTTATGTAATTGCCGTATGCATTCTCGGCTTCTCCATTGAAACCCTCTACGCTCTCGTTTTATTCCCCGTGCTTGTTGTTGCAAGCGGAATTGATATAGATAATATGGAAATTCCCTATCTTTGCAGTATCATGATTGCCATTATGGGCGTTATTTCAATCTTTACCGATTCTACCCCCTGGCATGAGCATCTGCTCGGTGCAGTTGTAATCGGCGTTCCCTTTGCAATCCTTGCTATGCTCGGCACAATGGGCGGAGGAGATGTACAGCTTATGACAGCAGCAGGTTTACTTCTCGGCTGGAGAATCGTTCCTGCAGCGGCTATAGGAATCGTGCTCGGCGCAATCTTCGGCGGAATCATACTCCTTGCCACACCTAAGCATAAGAAAAACGAAACCTCTGAAGCAATCGAGAAAATCGCAACAGAGTGGTACGAAATTCAGAAGGAAAACGGTGTCTGTATAACTGAAGGAAAGAGCGACGCACTCTATGGCCACATCTTCAAGGGCAAATGTGAATTTGAAGAGGATTGCCCCGATCTCAGGCTCTGGTCGGCAGCTCCCGATATAAAGCTTCTGAATGAAAAGCTTAATGAGAAGCAGCTTAACGATTTTGCCGTATCCTTTACAATCGAAAACGACAGTATCACAAATGTTCGCTGCCAGAAGCAGATTGTATTCGGGCCCTATCTTTCAGTGGGTATTGCAGCAGGATTTCTGTTCGGAGAACAGATAATCAACTGGTATATGAGCTTTATTTAACAGGAATCAGCACACAGCTTGTATGTGCTGATTGCTGTTCCCCGACAGGGTTTCCTGTCGGGGCTTTGCTTTTTAATAGTGGGGAACGTAGTAGAAAATCATTATGTCGGAGCCGCCTGCTGCAACCGCACCTGCTGCAGGTGCATGAACCTTGAAGCGGTTACTTAAATTCGCTGTAGGTTCAGCAGCTGTAGGTGCTAAAATATTCTGCAGCTCGAAGGTTGCCGTTTCCTTTGTTCCCAGTCTGTGAACGTCAATATCGCCCAGGGTGCACGTTTCGTCAGTATAAGTAAAAGTGGCGGGGTCTGCACCTGAAGCAATTTCATTATCCCTGTTTGCTTTATAAATATAATAGTTGGGAATTGTGCTGGGACTTATGTACTGATTAACGCTGGTATCTATCTTTCCGTCAGAACCGTAAACAAGCATATCAGAATCAAAGTTATAGGGAATAACATCAATAGTCATATAAACGTTGTTACGAACTGAATTTGTTGTTACTTCAGTAGGAACGATAAACAGATTCTTGCTGTACTGATAGAAGCAGTCTGCAAAAACTGCTGCAGATTCCTTTATTTCATTGGTTCCGCCTGCACTGGAAACTGCCACGTCGTAATAGCTGGTATCAGTTGATTTAATCGGCACGTCATACATTTCATAGTGTGACTCTTCAGGATTATCGGTATCTTCTATATAACGGAAAATAAGCACTCCTGCTTTATCACGCGTATCACCTGATTGGGTGAGTCGAGTCTTTATATCGTTGAATGCGCCATTAACTGTAGTGCCTGAACCGTCAGTCGCATTAACCGCACAAAAAATTTCGATATTGGCCGCAAATCCAAGTCTGTTTTCAATATAGCTTGCCATTGTTCCGTTAGCGGAAATAGCATCAGCTGAAGCCGATGTACGGCTTACCATTTTTCTGATAGGTCCGCTGAGCGCAGCCATAGAAGCCATTAGCACCGCAAGAATTGCAACTACTATGATAAGCTCAACGAGTGTAAAACCCTTCTTGCGTCTGAGTCTTAAAAAATAATTCAGCATTCAGGCCCCTCCTTATCTTCCGGAATATGTCTTGCTGCTGTTTACCATCTGGAACCAGTAGCCTTTAAGACCGTCTAATGTAGGGTCGCTGTCATTGCCGTAATCTTCATCAAAGGACTTTCCGCTTGTATTGTTAATAAGCTGAAATTCAATTTTTGAATGAGCGTTTTTAACACAATTATAGAATTTAAGAACGTAAAACGATTCGCCGCCGTTGCTCATCTGTTCGTAAGCGCAATCGCCGTTTACAACAGTTAAATCAGCAATTGTGTAACCGGGGGGGAGATTTACGTGAATCTGGAAATTGGTTGTGCCGCTGTAATCGGACATTATATCCATCTCATAGGTATAAGCACTGCCCGAAGCTGTAGTAGTAAGCGCCATTGTAATGTTGGAGGTAGCTGTACCTGAGTCGCCGCTTATTGTATCAAAAAGAACAGCAGGATCTGCCTTCTGCTCAACATTACCGTAAACAATTGCATTAGGAACAAGAGTCTTTACATTCAGGTCGTAATTGCTGATAACACTATCATCTATATTTGCGCCTCTTACACCTGTACCGCCGCAGTCATTACAGTAATATCCGCCGTTTGAAGGGATATAAGTGAACGATGTTGTGTCGGTATGGTTTCCTGTGTTGCCGCAGTCGCCGCAAACAAGCTGCTGTACTATGGAAACGCCGCAACTATAACAGGTATATGCACCCTGTGTAAAGTTTTCCTTTTCAACGCCGTTCATAAACTCGGTGTTGTCTGCAAAGTGACCACAGTCAGTACAGAAAACATAATTTTTGTAACCGTCAATTTCGTTGTAAGAAACTTTGAATGCTGTTGCGCCTGTGGAAAGATTAAGAGTAAGCGAATTGGCATTAGATGAATTGTATTTTGCATAGGTTTCATCGCTGATAACGTTATCGATAAGCTTTGTAAGATTCTCCTCCGCTTCGTTAGCATTAGTCGAAGCCGCTCTGGCATTTGCAAGGATAGCAAATACAACCAGAGTCAGGGCAGCAAATACCGTAAGCGCAATCAGACACTCAACAAGTGTAAAACCTTTACGTCTGTTCAGACGTTTGATAGAATTTTTCATTGCGTATCCTTTCTCTCGTTTACCCGCCCTTTTCAGGGCGGGTGACAAGAAATTAACCTACAAAGTTGCTTCCCTTCATTTCCCATTCGCCTGTATCCACAGGATCGCCCCATGTACCTGGTCCGGGAGGTGTGGGAGGAGTAGACCATGTATCCCAGGAACCGGGAATGGTAACTGTTGTAGTCGTACCGTCGCCGCTGTCGCCGCCGGGCGTCCACAGGTCAAGTGATTTGAGCATACTTGAAATTGTTGAGGGCTTGGGTTCAGCATAATAAAGCTTGGATAATTCTGCATTATAGGTTGAAACAATCATACCGCCGAAGATAGGAGCTGTTTCACCGCTTGCATCATAGTTGTTAAGTTCGCCGTTAGGTGCGTAAATGTAACCACAGAATGCGTTATTCTGTC
Source organism: uncultured Ruminiclostridium sp. (assembly GCA_964527695.1). GTDB lineage: Bacteria > Bacillota > Clostridia > Oscillospirales > Ruminococcaceae > Ruminiclostridium_E. Next base: position 6,648 of record CAZGRB010000018.1, on the reverse strand, counting down.
TTGCAGCGTCTACTGCGATACCGTCATTCATGTTGGATACAAGCATAATACGGTTCTGATATTCATCCTTAGGGATGGATGTACCCGACTGAAGCATGGTATTTACTGCATCGCTGGTAAGATTGCCGCCTGCGCCGATTACAGCACACTGAGCCTCAGTGCCGACAACTTCCTTCTGGCCTGCAACATAGGTTACAACTGTGTACTGACCATCCTTGTTGGGGTCGTACCGAACGGGATTTCCGTCTGCATCAAGGTTAGCCATTTCCAATACAACGTTACCGTCACCGATAGTCTGGATGATTGTACCGCTGCTGTTGTCATTGCTTGCGTAGTTGTTGCCCTGCCATGAGAAGCCGGGGTCGTCTTCTTCGCCGTCGCCGTCTGCATCAACAAGAATATTATTCTTAAGAATAATAGGCATAGCGTCAGCCTCGGGGTCATCACTTGTTTCGATATTGTATGTGATATTTACATTATTACCGAGAGAACCTGAAATACTATCAGCATCGATATCAAGCACGTAACCATCCGCATTATAAGGAATTGTAACGGAGATATTACCGTTAAGATCTGATGTTTCGGAAACGATGTAAAGACCTGTATCGGGATCGGAATATTCGTAGTAAAGAATCTTGCCTGTATCATCTGCAACCGCACTTGCAGCAAGGAGATCGAAATCAATCTTAACTTCATTGCTGTAAGCTTCGTCAGGAGATGTATAGTTGTAGTACTCTGTGTTTTCACCCGCCTGGCTATTGACGGCAGCCGAAACTGTGGAAGTGGATTCAACATCTTTAAACGTGTCTGTCTCTTCATCGGGAAGACGGTTTGAATAAGTTACTTCAACTGCAGAAGGGTCATAGGTACCGATATTGTTATCATCTGTACTTGCAGCAGTACCTGTGGGAATTGTAACGTCCTGACCATTTACTGAAATTTTAGCTGTAGAAGCGTATTCACCCCAGGAAGGATCCCACCAATCAGGTACTGAGGGAGTTTCAACAATACCGTTTACATCTAACTCGCCGTTTACAGTCCAGCCGTTGGTAAATTGGTCATATCTTGTCGAACCAAGGTAAACGCCGTCAGTAGCCGCAATAGCGGATGCACTTAGATTTCCGTCGCTGTCTGTATCGCCCATTTCATAGTAGATATTACCTGAAACGTGGAGATTACAGTTGAATGTAGCCTGACCCATAATGTAAAGGTCGCCTTCAACGTAAACATCCTTTGCGGTAATTTTACCGTTTGCCGCAATTACAAGGTCGTCGCCTACATAAAGGCTGTTTTCATTTGTAAGGTCAAGATTATTTGCGTTGTTGTTTGTCATTACAAGGTCGTCACCGATCCACCAGTCGTTGTTTGCACCGGAAATGTTTGTTGTAAACTTTTCAAGGTAAACAGAACCTGTGGAAGTGATACCGCCGACAAAGTCATTGTTGTTACCGTTTACGAAATATGTTGATGTATTCTGGAAGAATGCGTCATCGCTGATTTCATGCGTCTTGATTTTTACTACACGTGAAGAGCGTACAATCTCACCGTCCTCAAGCTTCTGACCTGTAGCGGTAAAGAATGTGGAGAAACCGCCGCCTGAACCGCCGGAAGTGGTAATAGTTTCAGTAGAACCGGGAGTATATGTACCGCCGTTTCCGCCGTTGCTGCCGGGGTCGGGAGTATAAAGAACAAGCTTATTCGCAACTACTACATCTTCAACAGTAATTGTACTGTTGCGGTAGTAAGCGCTTGTCACAAACTTATAATTGTATCCTCTCAGATACCATGTTGAGACACCATCTTCGGCAAGTGTAGGGCTTACGCCTAAATCATCTATACTGTCGAGGTAAATATTTACAACTACACCGTCAAGAACACCGGAAAGCATAGGGCTGGAATTTACAAGTCCAGCTATAATATCCTCTTCGCTTGCAGAATAATTTGAAATATTACTGCTGTATGCATAGATTGAATTATCTGCACCTGTTGCGTTGATTGCAAGAACAGCGTCACGGAGTGAATCATAATAGTTATCAGCCGTTGCGCTTGGCATAGTGTCATTAACAACTGCCTCAACTACCATATCCGAAACTGAAATTGCAGATAAATACAACTGCGAGTAGCTATAGTTGCTGATTACAGAGTTATAGGCGCTTTTTGCTGTGAAATACGCAGTCGATGCCATTGCGATAAGTAATGCCATAATGGAGATTACCGCAAAAAGTACTGCACCTTTTTTGCGCCTTACTCTTCTGAGTGGTTTCTTAAGCATTATTTCCTCCTTTCAATATCTGAAAAAAATCTTACTGATTTGTAATTACTGTTACACCGCCGATATTAAGGCTTTCAACCTCTTCAACCTGTTCAACGCCGTAGAATACTACTGAAACAGACATACCGGAAAGAATATCGGTATCAGCATACTTTCTTGTATATGAACCTGTTGTGCCGGAAGGAATATCCTTGATTTCATTGCCTTCGGAATCAAGGTATTTGCCGTCTTCATTGGGTTCAACTGCTAAAGATACAGGAAGCTGAATATTAGGAAGATAAGTTGCCTTATCATAGTTGTAAAGATAATCAATGTAATTAAGATAGTCCTTGTATGTACCCTCTACACTGAAAGATACTGTAATGGAGCTTACTGTCTGTGCGAACTTGCCATTTGCCGCATACTTACAAAGAGCTTCCTTGTAAGCATCAGCCATTGTATCAGTATAATCAGCTACTTCTACAACTTCGCCGTTTTCATTTGTAATAACAACATTTGAAAGGCTTGTTATGCTTACTGTATAAACCTTGTCATTATCAAGGAACTGACCGTCCATAAGAACGACTTCATCTTCCTTGGCTTCCTTGGAGTTCTGAGCATATGTCTTGAGATTATAAACAAGGGGAGTTTCTGTGTAGGTCTCAACTTTAAGAGTGTCGGTAGTAGCAGTTGCAACGCTTACAGATAGTGTTTCCAGGTTATTTTCCTTAAGCTGTGCAAGTGCAATTTCCACTGCTTCATATGTTGTGAGTTCGGGATAGAAATTATCCTCAAGCTCTGCCACGGATTCCTTGGCTTTTGCAATGTCTTCGTCAATAGTGTCAAGACGTGCGAGCTTAGCTATAAGATCGTCATAGTCCGACTGTGCACGTGTAAGGTTGTTTTCAGCCTTTTCAATGGATTCATATGCAGGCTTGCACATGAAGATGATGCCTAAGACGAGGATGCCGCCTACAACAAGCACCATAATAATGATTTTTTCAATTTTACTTAAGTTCAACGTTGTTACCTCCCTTGATTCTCATTGTAAGTTCGAAGGTGTAGGTGATGTCCTTATCATCCTTATTTACTGTGGATGCACCTTCTTCGTCCTCCTCTTCAACAGGCTCTTCGCCGCTGAATCCCGTAAATGTGATAGCTTCGAAATAGCCCTGTTCAATGAGATTTCTTACATACTGAGTAGGTATGTCCTTTGACTTTGTCTGAATAGAAACAACTACATTGTATCCGCTTACAGATATTTCATCAATAACATTTGTATCATCAAGACCTTCGCAAGCCTCATCAAGCTTTTCCATTACTTCAGTTGTACCCTTGGGGAGATACTGGAAAAGTACATCTGCTTCTGCAAGATTTGACTGATAAAGGGAAACATTATCAAAAACAGTGTTTTTGTCGTTAAGAAGCTGAACCTTTGCCTGCATTGCATCGCTCTTGATTTCAGCGTTGATCTTGTCAGCTTCTGCCTGTGTGGAATCAGCAATGGAATTGCACACAAGTGTAGCGCCTGCAACAGCAGCGATTGATAAAACAGCCGCAAAAGCAACGCCGATAAGGAACTTGTTTGCGCCTTTCTTTTCCTTAACAGCAGAAGAATCAAGAAGGTTTACGTGGTCGAGATCCTTTCTTACCTTGAAGAAAGCACCGATTGCGTTTGCATATTCGGAGAAGTCGAAATCGCAGAATGTAACAACGTTATTGGGCATACTCAGGATATGAGCGGGAACGTTGAAGGAAGATACTGCATTGGAAAGAGCGATGAAGTCTCTAACCTGTCCGTAGAACATGATTTCCTTGAGAGGCTTCATATCCTTTCTCTGTGAAAGGAACTGCGTTGTACGGAATACTTCGTTGTAAACAGCCTGATTTACGTAGTCGTCATCATTGCCGTAATCATAGGGGTCAATTCTTGTGTAACGGTTAAGTGTTGCCTGACCGTCCTCATATACGTTGATATTTACGAAGTCGTTATCAACCTGAACAAGCATGAGAGGCATTGCCGATTCAAGCTTGGGAGTGTTGAGGATAAGACGGGAAATGCAGTTGTTGGAAATATTGATCTGCTTTAAGTTAAGACCGAGCTGTGTAAACAGACGGATATAGCCGTCAACCATTCTCTGAGGGCAGGCTGTAGCAAGAAGCTTGAGCGCAGGAGCCTGATTCTCGTCCTCGGTTTCACCGATAATCGAATATGAAATATTGTATTCATTTGTGATACCCATTGTATTGAGAATCATGGTTTCGATAGCCGCAGAGTTTGTAATCTTCTTGGGCTTGGGAATTGTCATTTCCTTGTAAAGGATAGAACCGGAGTTGATGCAGACAATCGCTTCCTTTTCCTTGATGTTCTTTGTAGCGATGATGTCTGTGATTTCGCCGGCAACCATAGGAATATCGGTAATATAACCGTTGCTTACGCTTCCTAAGGTAAGATCACGTGTTTCTACTTCAAGAACACGGATTTTGTTGCCGCTGAGTGTTCCGCGGACAAGCTTCACCTGCTTGTCGGTAATATCAATTGATAACATTTATTGCACCTCTCTAAGATTTAATTTCATTTTCAGAATTATGCGCCCATGTTGCCCATACCACCGTAGAGGATAGGGAATACACCGGCAAGAATCATACCGATCATGATACCCATGAAGATGATCATACACGGTTCAAGCAGGGATACCAGCTTACCGATAGCTGTATCTGCTTCATCTTCGTAATAATCTGCAGACTTGGAAAGAATATCGTCCAGCGCACCGGATTCTTCACCGACCATGATGATTGATGTAAAGATACCGGGGAAGATACCTGTCTTTGCAATAGCAGCCGAAAGAGCTTCACCGTGCTTTACATCTTCAACGACCTGACCGTGGAATGTCTGCTGGATATACTCGTTATTAAGGGTATCAACAGACTTTTCGATACAGTCTACCATCTGAAGACCTGAAGCGAAAAGGTTAGCCATGGTTCTTGCAAAACGTGATGTGTAAATAGTACACATGAGAACACCGATTTTCGGAATCTTTGTAAGAAGCTGATGCCACTTGAACCTGATAGTGGGAACCTTAAGAAGGATTCTGATTACAAGAATCAGAACAACCGCAATAATGATGATAACCCACCAGTAAGAAATCATGAAGTCAGATATACTGAACATCGCAGCGGAAAGAGGGGGAAGATCGTCGCCTGCAAGGTCACGGAACATCGGCATGATAAAGATAAACAGACCGAAGAATACACCGATAAGCAGGATACCCAGAATCATAGGGTATGTCATCGCACTCTTGATTTTGTTGTTTGTTTTGTTTTCGCTTGCGTAATGGTCGGCGACTCTGTTCATGATGGAGTCCAGGTTACCTGAAGCTTCACCGGCCGCAACCATACTTACGAAAAGATTGGGGAATACGCCGGGACGTGTCTGGATAGCTTCCGAGAAGGAACGACCCTTCTGTACGTCCTCGTAGATTTCAAGAAGGACAGCCTTTGCCTTCTTATTTTCCTCCTGTGTATAAAGGATATGTAAACTTTTTACAAGGCTGATACCTGCCGTAAGCATTGACGCCAGCTGTCTGCACAAGAATGCGAGATCGGCAGTTTTGAATTTGTACTTTGCATCCTGCTGCTTTTCCTGTATTTCGGTATACTGGGTACAGAAAAGATTTTTTTCACGCAGTTTCGAGGTTAAATCGAGATAATCCTCTGCATACTCTTTTCCTTTTACCTTTGTACCGTTGGCATCAGTAGCAACGTATGAGAAATATGCCATGTACACCCTCCGTTCAATTTATTTATGCGCCTATGTATGTAATTATATTATATCATAGGAAACTTTATATAACAATAGTGTACTCTTACAAAATTCTGACTTTTATTTTGTGAAAAAAGTATTATTTATGCCATTAAAGTTACATTTTTGTTACCATAATATCCAAAACATTCTTTTTTTCTGAGCTGTACCGCTTTTAAAGCATCTGGAAACGTTTTCAGCTTAATTTAAGTAAATTAAGTTAACAGGTTGTGCAGGTTTACCTAAAATGTATTTTTATTTTGTTTATTTTATCGTATTGACAGAAAGGCTTTTATTATATATAATGAAATAGTAAGGCGGAATACCGCCATTTATTACGGAACGGCAGACGTTTACGCTGTTCCAAAGGAAAGGATAAAGAATCATGAACGTAAAGATTTTTAATCAGCCTTCTCTCCCCAACATCCCCTGGCAGGAAAGACCCGAAGGCTGCAAGGACGTTATCTGGCGCTATGACGCTAACCCTGTAATCCCCAGAGATTTACTCCCTACAAGCAACTCTATCTTCAACAGTGCTGTCGTTCCCTTTGAAAAGGGCGACTACAAGTTCGCAGGTGTATTCCGTGTTGACGAT